>CAZYOL010000038.1:0-25547 GCA_964649065.1 uncultured Spirochaetales bacterium | reverse complement strand
CCCGCCGCGCAGCACCGGCACGCCGGTCACCGCCCTTCCGCCCCCGGCAGCGCGGCCCGAGCGGCCCGCCGCCGCCCTGCCCGAGCGGATCGGCCGGATCGGGCGCTACGCCGAGGGCCCGGGACTGGCGACGCTGCGCCTCGAGCGAGGCGAGCTCAGGGTGGGCGACACGATCCACGTGCGCGGCGCGCTGACGGACTTCTATCAGCGCGTCGAGCGGATCGAGCTCGACCAAGGGGCCGTGGACGTGGCCTCCGCGGGCAGCAGCCCCGAGGTCGCACTCTCACAGCGGGTCGCCGAGGGCGACGAGGTGTTCCGGGTCTCGCGCTGAGACCGGTCGGGCCGAGACCGATCAGGCCTCCGGCTTGTCTCCGCCCCCGACCGCCTTGAGGGGCCCATTGCCGGACTTCTTCGGCTGGTCCGACTTCATCGTGACCTGGCCGTTGAAGGCCGCCCCCTCCTCGATCACCAGGGAGCCCGTCGCGATGTTGCCCTCGACCCGCGCGGTCTTGTGCATCACGACCTTCTCGGAGGCCGTGATGTCGCCGTTCACGAGCCCGCTCACCACCACGGACTTCGAGCGGATGTTGGCCTCGATCTCGCCGCTCTCCCCCACGATCAGGGTGTTGTCGCTCGAGATCTCGCCGCGAAAGCGGCCGTCGATGCGCACGGTGTCCTTGAACGAGAGCTTGCCCTCGAACTCGGAGCCCTGATCGATGAAGGCGGTGAGACCGCCGGAGGCCGCGGGCGATGCGGTCGCCGCGGGCATCGGAGAGCCGGGGGTGTCACTGCCGTCGCGACCGCGGCCGAATGAGCTGAGCGCCATCAGGCATCCTCCTGCATCGGGTGGGGCTACGCCGGGTGGATCGGCCGCGAGGTCTCGCGACTTGAGTTGCGCCCGGCGCGCTTCCGGAGTCAGATGCGCAGGCGTGATTGCGTGGGCTTCCTCACCCACAGCGCGGGAGCCAGCACGGCTCCGGCCAGGAAGCCGGCCAGGTGCGCCCACCAGGCGACGCCGGCGGCGGCGCTCACGATTCCGGCCCCGCCGCCGAGCTGCAGCGCCAGCCAGACGAGCGCGAAGAGGCTGGCGGGCAGGTCGCGCCGGGACCGGTCCGGCAGCGGCGCGCCCGGGGACACGAGGTAGGCGCCCAGCAGCCCGGCCACCGCCCCGCTGGCTCCGATCAGGGGCTCGAAGGAGGCGGGGGCGCTGGCCACCTGGGCGACGGCCGCACTCAGGCCGCAGGCCGCGTACAGGAGCAGCAGGCGAGCGGGTCCCAGCAGCGCCTCGATGCGGCGCCCGAAGACCCAGAGCAGGCCCAGGTTGCCGAGCAGGTGCAGCCAGCCGGCGTGGAGGAACATCGACGTCACGGGAGTCCACCAGACCGGGCTCCCCCAGGCGTTGGCACCGCGCAAGAGCTCGCGCGGCACCAGCGCGTAGCGGCCGACCAGCTCGGCCGCGCGCTCCGCCTCGGCCGGCCCGGCCAGCAGCCACAGCTCGACCGCGAAGGCGACCCCGTTGGCCAGCAGCAGCAGCGCCACGCCCCAGGGGCGCAGGCGCGTCGGAGGCTGGACGCGCGGGCCGGCCATCGTCCGGCGAGTATCCGTGGCGCCGGGAGGGCCAGCAAGCTGCGGCGGGAGCGCTGCAGCGGACTGCTAGATTCCGGGCCCCGTGGAAGACCCGTCCCCCCGTCTCGACCCCGCCCTCGCGCGCAGCCTCGAGAGCGGCCGCATCCACTCCGCCTACCTGCTCTCGGGCCCCGGAGAGGCGCCCCGCGTCGCCGCCCTCGACTTTGCCCGCGGCCTGGCCTGTCGCGGCCCCTCCCCGAAGCCCTGCGAGAGCTGTGACGGCTGTCGCAAGAGCGCAGCCCGCGAGGAGATCCCCCTCGACGGGGCCGGGAAGAAGGGGCCGCCCTTGCGCCACGTGGGCGACCACGCGGATCTCTTCTGGGTGGAGCGCGGCGTGGACGACACCCGGGTCCGCATCGCCCAGGTGCGCGCGCTGAAGGCGGCGCTGCAGCTTCGATCCGGCGAGGGCGGCCGCCGGGCGGCCGTGATCGCCGACGCCGAGTGGCTGAACCAGGAGGCCCAGAACGCGCTGCTGCGGCTCCTCGAGGAGCCCCCGCCGGAGACGACCCTGATCCTGGTCGCGTCGGGAGCGGCGGGGCTGCTGGCCACCGTGCGCTCGCGCTGTCAGCGCATCGCCTTCCGTCCCCCGCGCCACGACCCGCTCCAGGATCCGGAGCAGGCCGAGTGGCTCGAGCGCCTCGAGGCCCTGGAGAGCAGCAGCGTCCCGGAGCTGCTGGACTGGGCCGAGTCCTTCCGCGGCGCCCGGGCGCCGGCGGCCGCCGGCGTGGCCAGCCTGCTCGAGACCGCCTACGCTTGGCTGCGACGTCGCGTCACCGAGCGCGTCGAGAGCCCCGGGGCCGACGTCCGCTCCGAGCTGCGGGCCTGCCACGTGCTGTCGAGCTGCCGGCGCTCGCTGGTGCAGCGCAACGCGAATCCCCAGATGGTGGCCGAGCGCGCCCTGCTGGCGCTGCGGGAGGCCTGCGCCCCTTGAGCCGCGCCTTCTACGCGACGACGCCCATCTACTACGTGAATGCCGAGCCCCATATCGGGCACACCTACACGACCGTCCTGGTGGACTGCCTGGCGCGCTACCACCGGCTGGCGGGCGACCGCACCTTCTTCCTCACGGGCACCGACGAGCACGGAGAGAAGATCGCCGAGATCGCCCTCGAGCGGCGCTGCTCGCCCCGCGAGGTCGCGAACCGCTACTCGGCCGCCTTTCGCAGCACCTGGGAGACGCTGGGCTTCTCCTTCGACCGCTTCATCCGCACCACCGACCCGGACCACGTCGCCCTGGTGCAGCGGCTCCTGCAGCAGCTCCACGACGCCGGCCAGATCGACTTCCGGGAGTACGAGGGCCTCTACTGCGTGGGCTGCGAGCGCTTCCTGACCGAGCGCGACATGGCCGACGGCCTGTGTCGCGACCACGAGCGGGCCCCGGAGAAGCGCCTGGAGTCGAACTATTTCTTCCGGATGGGCGAGCACTTCGAGTGGCTCGTCGACCACATCGAGAGCCACCCGGACTTCATCCAGCCCGAGCGTTACCGGAACGAGACCCTCGGCATGCTGCGGGGCGAGAGCGGGCTGGGGGACCTCTCGATCTCGCGTCCCAAATCGCGTCTCGACTGGGGCATCGAGCTGCCCTTCGACCGCGAGCACGTGATCTACGTCTGGGTGGACGCCCTGATCAACTACCTCACGGCGATCGGAGGGCCGGGCGCCGAGGGCTTCGAGGAGCTGTGGAGCGAGAGCCATCACTTCATCGGCAAGGACATCTTGAAGCCCCACACGATCTTCTGGCCGACCCTGCTGCACGGGCTCGGGCTGCCGCCGCCGCGCGCCATCCACGTGCACGGCTACTGGAACGTGGACGGACGCAAGGTCTCGAAGAGCCTGGGCAACATGATCGATCCGCTGCAGATGCAGCAGCGCTACGGCTTCGCCGGCTTCCGCTGGTTCCTGCTGCGCGAGATGGTCTTCGGCCTGGATGCCTCCTTCAGCGAAGAGCTCTTCGTCGAGCGCGTGAACGCGGACCTGGCCAACAACCTGGGCAACCTGGTCTCGCGCACCCTGAACATGACCTGGCGCTTCGCCGAGGGCCGGGTGCCCGAGCCGGGGCCGCCGGAGGCGCCGGAGCGCGAGGTGGCGGAGGCGGCCGGGCGGGCCGCGGAGCGGGTGGATTCGTGCATGCGGAGCTTCGAGGCGCATCGCGCCCTCGAGGCGATCGTCGAGCTGCTCGACCTGGTCAACCGCTATCTGGAGGGGCGCGCCCCGTGGCAGGCCGCCAAGCAGCCGGGCCTCGAGCGACAGGTGGCCACGACCCTCTACACGAGCTGCGAGGCGCTCCGCGTGGTGGCCCTGCTCGCGGCGCCCTTCCTCCCGGAGGCCGCCGGCGAGATGGCGAGCCGCCTCGGGCTGCCGGACGCCCTCGCCGGGGCCCGACTGCCCCGCGACGCCGCCCGGTGGGGAGCGCTGCGGCCGGGCACCCGGGTCGAGAAGGGCCCCGCCCTGTTTCCGCGCCTCGAGCTGCAGGGAAGGCCGGATGTGGATCGATAGCCACTGCCACGTGACGGCCGATGCCTTCGCGGAGGACCGGGCGGCGGTGCTGGCCCGAGCCCGGGAGGCGGGCGTCGAGGAGCTGATCGTCATCGGCTCCGGCTACGGCGTGGCGCAGAACGCCCGCGCCCTCGAGCTGGCCGCCCGCGAGCCCGGCCTCCACGCGACGGTCGGCGTCCATCCGCACGAGGCCTCCCAGCTCGACGACGGCGGAAGGGCGCGGCTCCGCGCCTGGCTGGCCGAGGCTCGGGTGGTGGCGGTGGGCGAGTGCGGCCTCGACTACCACTACATGAACTCACCGCGCGAGACCCAGCGCTGCGTCTTCGCCGAGCAGCTCTGCTGGGCCCGGGAGCACGCGCTGCCCGTCTCGATCCACGTGCGCGGGGACGGCCCCGAGGCCTACGAGGAGCTGCTGGAGATCTGGATCCGCGAGGGCAGCGGCGCCCTGGAGGGCGTGCTCCACTGCTACACGGGCACGCTGGATTTCGCGCGCCGGGCGCTCGACCACGGCCTCTGCGTCTCGCTCTCGGGCATCGTCACCTTCAAGAAGGCGGACGAGCTGCGCGAGGTGGCTCGCGCCCTGCCCCTGGATCGGCTGCTGATCGAGACCGACGCCCCCTTCCTCGCACCGCAGGGACGCCGGGGCAAGCGCAACGAGCCGGCCTGGGTCGCGGCGGTCGGCGAGCACGTCGCCGCGCTGCGCAACCTGGATCCGGAGGAGCTCGCCGGGGCCACCCGGGAGAACACGCGCCGGCTCTTCCGGCTGCCGGAGGCGGAATGAGCGAGACCGACCAGCTCCTGAACCTGGCCGAGCGCCTGGCCCGCGAGGCCGGCGCGCTGCAGCGCGAGCGCTACGAGCAGCGTCTGGCCATCGACACCAAGACCTCGCCCACGGATCTGGTCACCGAGGTGGATCACGCCTGCGAGGCCCTGATCGTGGAGACGCTGGCCCGCGAGCGGCCGGCCGATGGCGTACTGGCCGAGGAGGGACGCGGCGGCGGCAACGAGGGCGCGGCCTGGCGCTGGATCGTCGACCCCCTGGACGGAACGGTGAACTACGCCCACGGCTACCCGCGCTTCTGCGTCTCGATCGGCGTGACCCTGGAGGGTCGGCGGGAGCTGGGCGTCGTCTACGATCCCCTGCTCGACGAGCTCTTCCACGCCGTACGCGGCCGCGGTGCCTGGCTGAACGGTCGCCCGCTGCGCGTCTCCCGGGAGACCGAGCTCTCGCGCTCGCTGGTCGCCACGGGCTTCGGCTACGACGTGAAACGCAGCTCGGACAACGTCGCCCAGTTCAGCGCCTTCGTCGCGGCGGCGCGCGGCATCCGGCGCGACGGCAGCGCCGCCCTCGACCTCTGCTACGTGGCCGCCGGTCGACTCGACGGCTTCTGGGAGCTGCGGCTCAACCCCTGGGACGTGGCCGCCGGGGCCCTGGTCGTCGAGGAGGCGGGCGGTCGCGCCTCGGATCTGGCGGGCCGACCGCTGCCGACCGACGTCGGCCCCCTGGTCTCCAGCAACGGTCTGATCCACGACGCCATGCTGGGCCTGCTCTCGCGCTGAGCGGCGGCGCGGCGGCGGGCCTCTCGCGCCGCCCTATTCGAGGCCCGGCGAGAGCTCGCCGCCCTCGGCCTCCGGCTCTGCGAGCGGCTCCTCCTCGCTGCGGAACTCGCTCCGGAAGGCTTCGAGGCTCGTGGGAAGCGAGTCGGCCACGGAGCCCGGCAGCGCGAAGACCATGGGCTCGTCCTCGCGCTGGGCCACCACGGAGCCGTCCTCGCGCACGACGCCCAGCCGGACGTGGCCGAGCACCTCGCCGGTCCCGTCGTAGACGGCGATGCTGACCTGGGGCGGAGCCAGGCCCAGGGCGGCCAGCTCCTCCGCCCCCATCTCGTCCGCCAGGATCCGCTCTGCCTTGAGGCGCGACAGCGCCGAGATCATCAGCGCCACTTTGCCGGGCTGGAAGCGCTCCGGCGTCGACTCCCAGCCCTGCGCGCCGCGCGAGGCCACGATCCGCAGGGGCTCGTCCCCCTCTCCGGTGGAGCTCAGGCGCTGCATCGACAGCTCGACGCGCTGGGCCTCGACGATCGGAAACGCGGCCAGCTGCTTGAAGCGCCAGGCGACCAGCTCGCGGGGCAGGTCGGCCAGCCGGGCCGTGGAGACGCGGTAGAGCGTCTCCTGCTCCGGCACCCGCACGAAGAGCACGTCCCCCGCGGCGCCCTGCCCGAAGTCCAGCGCGATGCGGCGCGCCTGCTCGCCTTCGGCCTGCGCCGCGCTCCGGAGCGAGACGCGGAAGGCCGGCTCGTCGAGCCCCGTCTCGGCCTCGGGAAGCGGGGTGTCCTGGAATCCGCTGGCGCGCAGGAAGGCGAGGTCGGTCAGCAGCGAGTCGACGGTGTCGCCGTCCGCCCGGGCCTCGATGGGATGGACCAGGCGCCAGCCCTCGGCGTCGCGCTCCGCCACGACGCGGCCCCCCTCCGGCCAGCGGGCCTCGACCCGGTCGATGGCCACCGTATCGAAGGAGGTGATCCGCTTGTCCCGCAGATCCTCCAGGCTCTTGCGCAGCGGCGTGAGGCTGGCGCTCTGCACGGTGTAGATCGAGTCCGAGCTGCCGATGCCGACGTAGGTCTCGGAGCCCATGGGTGTCTCGTCGCCGATGCGCGCCAGGTAGTCGCGATCGCCGGCCCGGAAGCGCAGCTCCTGGGCATCGCCCCCCAGCCCATAGCTCGCAGGCTCCTCCGGAGACTCGTAGATGGATTCGCTCTCGAGGGCGACGAGAGCGGTGACGATGGCGTCGGCGCTGAACTCGTCGGCGGGAAAGACCAGGGGCTCACGGAGCTCCCAGCCCGACTCCACGCGGGCCAGCGCGACCTCTTGCTCGTCGCTGGTGGTGAAGGAGAGGGAGCCGACCTCGGCCGCCTCCAGGTCGAAGAGGCGCTTCTCGGCCCGTTTCGCCTCCTCGCGCGCCTCCTCCCCGCGGATCTCGTAGAAGTAGACGAAGGCCAGCAGGGCCCCTGCGATCACCAGCAGGATGCCGGTCGTGCGGGGATTCACGGTCTAGCGTTCGGGAGCCCAGCGCCGCGACCACCAGACGAAGACGCCGACGATCGCGACTGCCTCGGGCAGGACGAAGAGGGAGAGCGAGCGCAGCCGCAGGAACTCCTCGTTGGACAGGCGCAGGCTCGAGGCCCGGGCGACCCGGGGCCGAATCGAGATGGCCTCGATGTCGCCGAGCAGCCAGTTCACCGAGTTGAGGAAGAGGTCGCGGTTGCGCAGGGCGTCGATGAACTCGTTCGAGGCGAAGTCCGCATCCCCGAAGACCACGATCCGCGGCTCCGGCGCCTCGCCCTCCGAATCGTCGCCCTCGAGGGCGCTGCCGTTCCGGGCGAGGGTCGGCGTTCCCGCCACCGCAATCGACACCGGCCCGCGCAGATCGCCGGGCCCGAGATCCGCGGGGGCCCCGGCGTAGAGCTGCTCCAGGTCGCGCTCGGCCCAGGAGGTGGGCGCCGTGAAGACGATCTCGGTGAGGTCCGTGCCCTCGGCGCTGCGCACGCTTCGAACGTCGGGGAAGAGCACCGGCTCGCGCATCTCCCGCGTGATCTCGTGACTGGCGTACTGCGCCGCCAGGGGAGCGGTCGGCTGGCCGAAGAGCGCCCGCAGCCGGTCGATCACGATGTCGTCGCCGACCTCTGCCCCCCAGGATGCGAGGTCCTCGACCAGATCGGTGCGCGCGCGGGGATCGACCAGCGCCATCAGCGCGCCGCCCCGCTCCAGGTAGCGCGCCAGCGCCTCGCGCTCCTGGGGCAGGAGCGGCCGCGTGGGCCCCGAGATCACGACCACGTCCGCGTCCTCGGGGACGTCGCCCTCGGCGGCCAGCAGCAGGGTCTCCACCACGTAGCCCTCGTTGACCAGGGCATCGGCGGCCCGGCCGTAGGCCCGCGGCTGCTCGCCGGCCTCGTCCTCGACGGCGCGCTCGTTGTGCCCCTCGACGAAGTAGACCCTCTTCTCGCCGGTGCGCGTGAGCTTGACCATGGCATTGGTGACGTTCTCCTCCGTCACCTCGTCCACCAGGGTCGACTCGTCGCCCAGGGAGACGCGCAGCACGCCCGTCCCGAGCTGCTCCCGGTCGATGCCGTAGCGGCCCAGGGCTCCCGGAGTGGCGTTGGGATCGACGAAGTCCACGACGAAGCGGTCGCTGGCGTAGGCGTAGCGGTCGAGCAGGGGCCGCAGGGCCTCCTGGTCGACCTGGGTGAAGAGGGCCACCACCGAGACGTCCTGGTCGAGGCCCCCGAGCACCTTCAGCGACTGGTCGGAGAGCGAGTGGACGCCCGCCTCGGTCCAGTCGAAGCGGTGGTGGTAGCGCGTGGAGAGGAAGGCCAGCACGCCCAGGATCAGCACCAGCAGCAGCGTCTGGAGGATCGCGCTGCTGCCGAAGCGGCTGGCGCGTCGCGCCTCGCCGGTGCGCATGCGGTCGCGCAGGGCATCGACGCCCATGAAGCCCGAGACGGCGAGCATCACCACGCCGATGGCCAGCTGGCCGAGGATCCAGAAGCGGTCGACCTGCAGGCTCGTGGCCCCGAAGAGCGCGAGCAGCAGGTTCAGCAGCCCGAAGAGCAGCACCACGGCGCCCAGGGCGGCCAGCAGTACGGGGAAGCCGCTCATCGCCAGCGCACCGATTCGATCGCCGACTGGGTCAGGATCAGCGGCACGGCGATCATCACCGCGAAGTAGACCAGGTCCCGGGTGTCGACCAGGCCCTCGAGCAGGGGCTGCACGTGGTCGTCGGTGGCCAGCCAGCGCAGCACGTCGCTGCCGGCGCCCAACACCCCGAGCTGGGCGATGACGCCGGTCAGCAGCAGGATGACCAGCACCACCAGCGTCAGCAGGAAGGCGACGATCTGGCTGCGCGTGAGCGACGAGCCGAAGGCGCCGATGGCCGCGTAGACCCAGCTCGAGAGCAGCAGGCCGAGCAGCCCGGAGAGGGTCTTGCCGACCTCGGGGTTCCCGTAGAGGAAGAGCATGGCGGGGAAGAAGCCCACGATGCCCACCAGCAGCGCCATGAAGAGGGCCGCCGCAGCGAACTTGCCGAGCACCAGGTCCCAGATCGTGATCGGCGAGGTCAGGAGCATCTCCTGGGTCCCGTTGGTCTTCTCGGAGGTGAACAGACCCATGGTGATGGCGGGGGTCAGGAAGAGCAGGATGACCGACATGGTGCCGTAGAAGGGCACGATCACGTAGTCGTTCAGGTTGAGGCCGGGCTGCTCCATGCCGAACTGCTGGCCCATCATGGCCTGGCGGGCCAGCAGGTCGTCGAAGAAGCGGACGTTCAGGATGAAGAAGAGGCCGGACATCAGGGCGAAGGAGGCCAGGACGCCGTAGGCGACCGGCGAGACGAAGAGCGAGCGCAGCTCGCGGCCGGCGATGTGGACGACGTGTCGCATCAGGCGACGGCCTCCGAGTCGGGCTCCGCGTCGTCGCCGCCGGCGAGGTCGCGGCTGGTCTCCCGCAGGAAGACCTCGTCGAGGCTCTGGCCCTCCTGCCGCAGCCCCTCCAGCGGCGCGTCCAGGACCTTGCGCCCGCGCGAGATGATCATCACGCGCCGACAGATGGCCTCGACCTCGGCCAGGATGTGCGTCGAGAGGACCACGGTGTGCGCCGAGTCGCCCTGCCCGGCCGCGAGCTCGGCGATCAGGTTGCGGATCTCCCGGATCTGCAGCGGATCGAGGCCGGAGGTCGGCTCGTCGAGGATCAGCACCGGCGGGTCGTGGACGATCGCCTGGGCGATGCCGACGCGCTGCCGGAAGCCCTTCGACAGGGTGCCGATCATGCGACCGCGAACCTCCTCGAGCCCGCACCTCGCCAGGGCGCGATCGACCCGCTCGGCGCGGCGCGCCCGGGGAACGTCCTTGATCTTGGCGACGTAGCTCAGGTAGCTCCCGACCAGCATCTCCGGATAGACCGGCGGGGTCTCGGGCAGGTAGCCCACCGCCCGCCGCGCGGCGATCGGGTCGCGGAAGATGTCGTGGCCGGCGATCGCCGCCGAGCCGTCGGTCGGCGGCACGAAGCCGGTCAGCATGCGCATGGTCGTGGTCTTGCCGGCGCCGTTGGGGCCCAGGAAGCCCACCACCTCGCCGGGGCCCACCGAGAGGTCCACGCCCTGCACCGCCACGAGGTCGCCGTAGCGCTTGGTCAGCCCCGAGGCCTCGATCACTTTCCCGCCTCCGCGCGCGCCACCCCGCGGAGGAAGATCTCCACCACGGTGCGCGCGACCTTCTGGTGATATTCGACCTCGGGCTCGCCCCGCTCCTCGAGGCGAATCAGGTCGAGGACCATCGCCGTGATCATGATCTCGAGCCCCCCGACGAAGACATAGCACGCCAGGTCGGGGTCGAGGTCCTCCCGCAGCTCTCCCTTCGCCTGGCCGTCCCGCAGGATGCGCGCAATGGTCTGGAAGAGACGGCCGACCGCGCGCAGCTGACCCGGCTCGGCGAAGCGCGAGGAGCGCTGGATCTCGAGCACGAAGACCTTGACCCAGTCGGGGCGCAGCCGGTAGGCGTTGAGGATCAGCGCCGAGATCGAGACGAGCTTGTCCTCGGTGGAGGTCTGGGCGCCGGCGATGTCCTCCACCGCCTCGAGGACCGTGCTCCAGCGCTCCTCGAAGATGGTGTTGAGGATCTCTTCCTTGTTCTTGAAGTAGTGGTAGACCAGCCCGTAGGCGATGCCCGCCTCGCGGGCGATGTCGGAGACGCGGGCGCCGTGATAGCCGAGCTGGGCGAAGACGCGGATCGCGGCGTCGAGGATGTGCGCCCGCTTCTCGGCGCGGACGCGTTGACTCTGGGGCTCGTCTGAGGTCTGCAAGGGGGTCGGGGCCGAGAGCATCGGAGTCGACACTGTGCAGGGTTCTGCGATGCGCGCCGCAAGATAAGCCCTGGCCGCAACCCGTCAACCCGCAGGCCGGGAGTCGGCCTGCGGCCCGCTGCGCGGCCGCGTGCCCGGCTGCGGCGAGGCGGTATCGTATGCGTGTGCGAACGCTGCGCGCTCTGCGACCGCTCGGCACCCTGGCCTGCCTGCTGCTGGCGGGCTCGGCAGACGCGGCCTCTCCGGCCGACGAGATGCTCGCGGCGGGCCTCGCCGCCGCCCCGGCCGCCCGGCCCGCCCCGGGTGCGTACTGCACGCCCCTGGGCTGCGGCGGGGGCCCCGCGGCTCCCCTCGGCCGGGCCGCCGGCTTCGGCGCCGCGGCGGGGGGCGTCGTCTGGCTCGGACGCCACGGCCGGCGCCGCTCCCGCTGAGGGCTCCCGAGCGCCCCTCTGGCACGCGGGCGAGAGCCGCTGCCAGGAGCTGCTGGCCCGCGCCCTGCGCGGCGAGCGGAAAAGCCCCGCGCGCGAGCTCCGCGAGCCCGGATCCGGGAGGCGGCACCTGCAGGTCGAGCTGGGCGAGGGCCGGAGCGCCTTCGTCAAGTGCTGCGCCGCGCCGCGGGCGCGCCGGCCCGGCGCGGAGGCCTGGCGCTCCCCGCGCCGCGAGTGGCGCTGGCTGCGGCGCCTGCGCGCCCGGGGTCTGCCGGTTCCCGCGCCGCTGGCCCTGGGTCGCCTCGACTCCGGGGAGACGGTGCTGGCGACGGAGTGGCAGGACGGCCGCTCCCTCGCCGAGCTGGCGAGCCTGCCGCGGCCAGAGCGGCGCAGCACGCTGAACGCAGTCGGCGAGGCGCTGCGGCAGCTGCACGCCGCGGGCGTCGTCCACGGGGATCTGCACGCGGACAACGTCAGGCTCACGCCCGCGGGCCCGGTGCTGCTCGACCTCGGTCGGGCGCGCCGCGGCCGGTCGCTGCGACTGCGCCTGCGCGACCTGGCCTACCTCGAGCACAGCCTCGGCGGCGGCCTGTCGCGGAGCGAGCGACTGCGCCTGCGGGCGACGGTGCTGGCCCTGCGCAGGCCCTTCGACCGCGGGGCGCGCAGACGGCTGCGCGCGGCGGAGCGGGCGCTCGAGCGCCGCGCGACGCGCCACGCCCGGCGCCGCACCCGAAGCTGGCTTCGCCCGGGTCGAGCGGTGGCGGCGCTGCGCGTCGAGAGCTGGGGCGGGCTGCGCCTGGCCGGCGTCGATCCCGCGCTCGTGAAGGGCTGGCTGCGCGCGCACCGCTCGGCCCCCGCCTCGGCGCTGCTCAAACGCAACGCCCGCATCCGGGTCTCGTCGGTGGAGTGGAGCGGGCGCCGCGCCGTGGTGAAGGAGAGCCGGGCCCGCGGCCTGCGGCCGCTGGCCGACGCGCTGCGTGGCTCCGCCGGCCGGCGGGCCTGGCGTGCCGGGCACGGGCTGGCCGTGCGGGGCGTGGGAGCGGCGCGCCCCCTGGCCTACCTGGAGCGGCGTCGCTTCGGGCTGCCGTGGAGCTCCCTGGTCGTGCTCGAGGATCTGTCGCCGGATCTCCCGGCGGACCGGGTCACCGACCGTCCCGACGTGTGGGTCGCCGGGCTGGTCGGCTTGCTGCGCGACCTGCACCGGGCCGCTGCGGACCACGGGGATCTGAAGGCCAGCCACATCTTCCTGGGCCACGCCCGGGGACCGCGCCTGGTGGACCTGGAAGGTGTGCGCTTCCGCCGGCGACTCTCGGAGCGCCGCCGGTTGCGCGCCCTGGCCCAGCTCAATGCCTCCCTGCCCGACGCGATCCCGGCCGAGCTGCGGCTGCGCGGCTTCCGGCGCTACGCCGCGGCCCTGCCCTTTCGAGCCCCCGAGCGCCAGGTGCTCGGCCGGCTGGTGCGTCTCAGCCTGAGCCGCCGGCACCGCTGGACCGGGTCCGACTGCGAGTGCCTCAGGAAGTGATGGTCACCCAGCGGAAGTAGCTCGAGGAGCCGGGGACGTGACCGCCGCGCCCCAGCTCGTAGCGCAGCTCGCCCCCGGTCGCGGAGCCGGCAGCGATCTCCCGAAAGGCCTGGATCTTCTGCTCCGGATCCTCGGGATTGAGCCCGTGAAAGACGATCTCGACCCGCTCCTTCAGCTCGAGCACGTTCAGCACCAGCGTGGCCAGGGTGAAGAGCTTGCCGATTCCCTCTACCGCCTCGACCGAGAAACGGGGCACGTCGATCTTGTCGAGCTCGAAGCCGTACTCGAGACGCATGGCATCCTCGTTCGCAGGGAACGCAGCAAGGTCGCCGCGCGGCGGGGCAGTGTCAAGGCCGAGCGCCCGCCCAGCGGGGGATCCGCTCGGGAGCCTACTCGCCCGAGGCTCGGATCTGCTCGACCAGCTCTTCGCGGCTGATGATGCCCTTCTCGACCAGCAGGCGGGTCAGGGCGCGCAGGATCAGCTCCGGCCCCACCTCCTCCGCCCCGGCGGTGGCAGTGGCGGGCTCCGAGAGCTCGGCCGCAGGCTCCGGCTCGAGCTCTCGACCCAGGTCGATCAGCTCCTCCCCGAAGCCGAGGAGGGAGTCCCCGGCGGGATCGGCGGGCTCGTCGAGCGGCGGCAGCCCCGGCGCGGCCTCGAGCGGGTCGGGGGCGGAGATCGGGTCGCCGAGGTCGCCGCCGAGCAGCGGGCCCGGATCCGAGAGGTCGTGGGCATCGCCCCGGCCCGCGGGCTCCTCCGCCCCCAGCAGATCCACCTCCTCGGCGAGCGGTGCGGCCTCCGACAGAGCGGCGTCGAGGGAGTCCTCGGCGGTCTCCTCGTCCAGCGCTTCGAGCTCTCCCGGATCCGCCTCGGGGAGCGCCTCGTCCAGCGCGTCGAGCCCTCCCGGATCCGCCTCGGGGAGCGCCTCGTCCAGCGCTTCGAGCCCGTCGAGCCCTCCCGCCGGATCCGTCTCGGGAAGCGGCTCGGCCGCAGCCGCGAGGCCGTTCCCGTCGGCCCGGGGCTCCGGCTGCTCGTCGAAGTCGAGGGCGTCGAAGCGGAGCTCGGCGTCGGCGGGCGTCGCCTCCGCGCCGCCTTCCGTCGCCTCCGGCTCGCCCTCCTCTCGCTCGCCGGTCTCCGCCTGGACCGAGCCCTCCCCGGCGAGGAAGGCGTCGAGGGAGTCGGTCGCGGGCGGAAGCGGGGGCAGCTCCTCCTCGGGGTCCGGGGCCGGGCCCTCGTGGACCAGGCCGAGCGGCTCGGGCGTGGCGTTCGCGGCCCAGTCGTAGTGGCGACCCAGTGCGTCCTCGAGGTCGCTGGGGGCCACCAGCACGGGCCGGACCTTCATCCCCGTGCTGGCCGCCACCTCGCGGATCGCGTCGGTGTCGGAGGGATCTTCCATGCCCAGGAAGAGCGCCGTGTCGTCGCCCAGCGGCTTCAGGAAGAGCGGGAAGCAGCGACACTTGTCGGCGAGGTCGAGCGGGACCAGCTCGAGCAGCTCGCCGCCGACGCGCTTGCCCCGCAGGCTCGCCATCGGGAGCGAGAGCTGCTTCGAGAGCGTGTGGACGAGCACCTCCTCGGAGAGCACACCCATCTGGACCAGGGTCATCCCGAGGCGACTCCCGGTCCGACCCTGCTCGCTCAGTGCCTGCTCGAGCTGGGCGCCGTCGATCTCGCCCGCCTCGATCAGGATGTCTCCGAGCCGCGCCCTGTCTCCCATCGCCCCCACGACCCGCTGGGGGCATCGGCGCGACGCGCGGGAAGGTTGAGGCTGCTCCGAGCCGCTTCAGGGCCGGTCGGGACGCACGACTCCGGACGACAGGAAGCAGCGGCTCCGCCCCCCGGGCACCGGCACGGGCTCGGGTGCCTCCGAGCCGCAGCGCTCGAAGGCCAGCGGGCAGCGGGGATGGAAGCGGCAGCCCGCCGGCGGTCGCGTGGGCGACGGCACCTCGCCGCCCAGCGGCACGATGCGCCGGCGCCGTTCGGGATCCGGCGAGGGCACGGCCTCGATCAGCGCGCGCGTGTAGGGGTGGGCGGGCTCCGCGAAGAGGGCCTCGGCGTCGCGGTCCTCCACGATCTGCCCGAGGTACATGACCGCGACGCGGTCCGCGAGATAGCGCACCACGCCGAGGTCGTGGGTGATGAAGAGGTAGCTCAGGCCCAGCTCCTCCTGGAGCTCGCGGAGCAGGTTCAGGATCTGGGCCTGGATCGAGACGTCGAGGGCCGAGGTGGCCTCGTCGCAGACGATCAGGCGGGGCTCCACCGCCAGGGCGCGGGCGATGCAGATGCGCTGGCGCTGGCCTCCCGAGAACTCGTGGGGGTAGCGATCCATGTCCCGCGGGTCGAGGCGCACGCGCTCGAAGAGCGCGGCGACGCGATCGCGCCGCTCCGCCTCGCTCGCGCCGATCCCGAAGGAGAGCATGCCCTCCGCGACCGCATCGCGGACGCGCATCCGGGGATCGAGGGAGGCCATCGGGTCCTGGAAGACGATCTGCAGCCGACGCCGGGTGCTCCGCAGCTCGCGCGCCGAGAGGGCGAGCAGGTCCACGCCGTCGAACTCGACACGGCCCGCCCGCGGCTCGACCAGCCGCAGGATCGAGCGGCCCACCGTCGTCTTGCCGCAGCCCGACTCTCCGACCAGGGCCAGCGTGCGCCCGGCCTGCAGCTCCAGGTCGACGCCGTCGACGGCGCGCACCCAGGCCTGGACGCGCTGCAGGAATCCGCTGCGCACCGGGAACCAGGTCTGCAGGCCCTCGACGCGCAGCAGCGGAGCGGCACTCACGACGAGCGCTGCGCCTCGACGGCGTGGCAGTGGACACGATGCCCCGGGGCCAGCTCGCGGGCCTCGGGACTGCGTTCGCAGGCCTCGAAGACCCGGGGACAGCGGCTCGCGAAGCGACAGCCGGGGGGCAGTGCATCGGCGGGCGGCACCACCCCGGGAATCTCCTCGAGGGCCTCGCCCCGACGGCCGAGCGAGGGCATGGCCCGCAGCAGGCCCTGGGTATAGGGGTGGGCGGGCCGCCGGAGCAGCTCCGAGCGGCCGCCGGACTCCGCGATGCGACCGGCGTACATCACGGCGATGCGGTCGGCGAGCTGATTCACCACGCCGAGATCGTGGGTGATCAGCAGGATCGCCGTGTCGTAATCGCGCAGCAGTGCGCGCAGCAGCTCGAGGATCTGGGCCTGGATGGTCACGTCGAGGGCCGTCGTGGGCTCGTCCGCGATCAGCAGCCGCGGGCGCAGGGCCAGGGCCATGGCGATCATCACGCGCTGCCGCAGCCCTCCCGACAGCTGGTGGGGAAAGGCGTCGAGGCGCTGGGAGGCGTCCGGAATGCCCACGTCGTCGAAGAGCTGCGCGGCCCGGGCCCGCGCCGCGCGACGCGAGACGCGCTCGTGCAGCCGGATGGCCTCGACGATCTGGGACCCCACCGTCTGGACGGGATTCAGGCTGGTCGTCGGCTCCTGGAAGATCATGGCGGCCTCTCGGCCGCGCAGGTCGCGCAGCTCCGAGATCGGGAGCGAGAGCAGCTCGCGCCCGGCCAGGCGAATCCGCCCCGCCTCGATGCGGCCGGGCCGGGGCACCAGGCGCAGGCAGGAGAGGGCCGTCAGCGACTTCCCGCAGCCGGACTCCCCCACCAGGGCCAGCACCTCTCCGGCCGAGACCTGGAGATCGACGCCATCGACCACCGGGACCCTGGGGGCCCGGCGCGAGGCCGCGCGAGGCCCTTCTCCGGCGGGGAAGGAGGTCACCAGACCCTCGACGCGCAGCAGCGGCTCGCTCAACGGCGCTCCCGGACGGTGCGCGGGTCGAGGACGTCGCGCAGCCCATCGCCGAGCAGGTTGACGGCCAGGATCAAGCCGAAGAGCGCCCCAGAGGCGGCGACCAGGTTCCAGGCGATGATGGGATCGCGAGAGAGCTCGGTGCGGGCCTGGTCGATCATGGCCCCCCAGCTCCCGTCGAGGCCCAGGCCCAGCCAGGCCAGCACCGCCTCCGAGAGCACCAGGCCCGAGAAGAGCAGCACGAAGGTGATCACCACCAGGTGCATGAGATTGGGGAGCACGTGGCGCAGCAGGATACGCGGCTCCGAGACGCCCAAAGCCCGGGCGGCCTGCACGTAGTCCAGCTCGCGCAGCTTCAGCGTCTCGCCGCGCACCACGCGGCAGAAGCCCACCCAGCTCGTCACTCCCAGCGCCACGCAGACCTGCACGGGCCCGCGGCCCAGGGTCATGATGAGGGCGATCAGCAGCAGGAGATTGGGCACCGAGGCCAGCACCGACATCAGGAAGAAGACCGCGTCGTCGACCCGCCCGCCCCGGTAGCCGGCGGCGATGCCCAGCAGCAGGGCCAGGGGAATCACGATCAGGCTGGTCAGCCCGCCGATCACGAGCGCCACCCGGGCCCCCGAGAGCGTCTGGTGCAGCACGTCCCGACCCAGGATGTCGGTGCCCAGCCAGTGGCGCCCCGGGTGGCGCAGGGGCGCGCCGCCGTAGAACTCGACCCGGGCCAGGGGAGCCGAGTAGCTGGCCTCGTCGAAGTCGCTGGGAAAGAGCCGATCGAGGAGGGAGCGCGGCTTGTGGCGCGCCACCCCGGAGAGGGCATCGCCCGCCGGCGCTCCCACCCAGGCCACCGAGTCGAGGAGGGCGATGCCCACGTAGAGGCCCACCGCCGCCAGGGCCAGCGGCCGGCGTCGCGCCAGCTCCCGGGCCGCGTTGCGCCAGTAGCCGCTACGCCGCAGCGCCAGCCCGGCGACGACCAAGGCCAGCAGCAGGGCGCCCACCACGGCGTTCGCGATCCAGTGCGGCGGCATCCGGCCCTACTCCAGACGCACCCGGGGATCGACGAGGGTGTAGGCGAGGTCGGTGAAGACCTGGGCCAGCACGAAGAGCAGGGCTCCCAGGAAGGTGACGGCCCGCAGGGTCGCGAAGTCGTTGCTCTGGATGGCGTCCACCGTGAGGGTGCCCACGCCCGGGATGCCGAAGAAGGACTCGAGCAGGATGAAGCCGGTGAAGAGGGCCGGGATCGACATGACCACCCGGGTCAGGATGGGAATCAGGGCGTTGCGGAGCACGTGCAGGACCATGATGCGACCGTCGCCGCAGCCCTTCGCACGGGCCGTGCGCACGTAGTCGCGGCTCGCCTCCTCGACGATCACGGTGCGGTAGAAACGCACGTCCGCGCCGAGACCGGAGACGACCCCGACCAGCACGGGCAGGGCCAGGAAGCGCAGCAGCACGGCCGGAGAGGGGTCGAAGCCGGAGATGGGAAACCAGCGCAGCACCTTTCCCAGCAGGAACTGGCCGCCGATGATGTAGAGCAGGATCGACACGCTCATCAGCAGCACGCACAGGGTCACGCCGGCCCGGTCGATGTAGGTCTCCCGGAAGTAGGCGACCAGCAGCGCCAGGGCGATGGCCACCGGGATGCCCAGGCCGAAGACCGGCACCGTGAGCATCAGGGTCGGGCCCAGGCCCTGCAGCAGGCGCTCTGCGATGGGCGTGTCGTCGGCGTCGCTGCGGCCGAAATCGAAGCTCAGCATGCGCCGGTAGTGGTCGACCAGCAGCGTGTCGGCCGGAGCGTCGGCGTTCCAGAGGCGGGGGCGGTCGTAGCCCCGGCTCTCGATCCACTGCTCGAGGGCCTCGGGCGGTGCCTTGTCGCCCAGCGCGCGCCGGGCCATGTTGATCGGCGAGGTCGTCAGGAAGAAGAGCACGAAGAGCAGGGCCAGCACGCCGAGCACGGTGAGGCCGCCGTAGAGCGCCCGGCGAAGCAGGTAGGCCAGCACCTACTGGCGCTCCCGGAAGAAGGTCACCACGCCGGGCAGCAGAGCCGCCACGGTCGCACCCCCGAGCAGCCAGGCCGGCCAGACGATCGGCTCGTTCCAGATCCGCTGCAGGCGGGCCCGCTCGGCCGGATCGACGTCCAGGTACTTGTCGATCGGCGCCACCACGCCGGAGAGCCGGTAGCCCTTCAGCCAGCCGTGCTGCAGCACGTACTGCTCGCGGAAGAAGAGCTCGATCCAGGGTCGCTCCCGCTCGAGGATGGCGGTCATCTCCCGGATCAGCTCGAGGCGACGGGCATCGTCGGGGCGGTCGCGCATCTCCGGGAAGAGTGCGTCGTAACGCGGATTCGAGAAGTTCGTGTGGTTGGGGCCGCCGTGCTCCAGGTTGCCGTTGGGCCCCCAGAGCAGGAAGAGGAAGTTCTCCGGATCGGGGTAGTCCGCGTGCCAGCCCCACATGTAGACTTGGTGGGCGCCGCGGTCGACCTTGTCCCGGAACTGGTTGTAGGTCGTGGCGTCGATGCGCACGTCCAGGCCGATGCGGCCCCAGGCCTTGGTCAGGAACTCGAACTGCAGCCTGCGCTCGGTGGTGGCGTCGAGCGCGTCGAAGGTCAGGGCCAGGGGCCTGCCGGTGGCGGGATCCAACCCCTCCGGGTAGCCCGCCTGGGCCAGCAGCGCACGAGCCCGGGAGAGGTCCGGCTCGCGGAAGGGATTGCGATAGTCCGGATCGTAGCCGAAGAGGCCCGGCGGAATCGGCGAGTGGGCGAGCACGCCGCGGCCGTTGTAGAAGAGGCGGGTGAACTCGGCCGCGTCGATGGCCAGGCTCATGGCCTGACGCAGGGCGCGGCTGCGCTCCCCACCCGCGTGACCGACGACCGGGTCGGCCATGTTGAAGGCGGCGTACCAGATCGTGGGCTCGACCGCCGTCCTCAGCTGGATGCCGCGCTCGGCCAGCGCGGGGGAGACGCCTCCCTCCGCGACCACCCGGTCGAAGCTCTCCTTGTTGATGAGCGAGGTGTCGTAGTAGCCCTGGGAGAACTTGCCGAATTGGGGAATCAGCGCCTTCTCGATGCGGTACTCGACGCGATCCAGGAAGGGCAGCGCCCGCCCCGCGTAGGATGGCTCCGCGGAGCCGGCGGCGTCGGCCCCGATGCCGTCCTCGGGGAAGGTGGCGCCCGGCGCCCGCCACTCCGGATGGCGAGCGCCGTACCAGTTCGGATTGCGATCGAGCACGATGCGGCGGTGCTTGTCGAAGGAGCGGATGCGGAAGGGACCGTTGCCCACCGGGTGATCCTTGAAGGCGGCGCGGCCCTCCTGGCCGTCCCAGTAGGCGACGGCCTCCCAGGGTACCGGCGTCGTGAAGGGCATGGCGAACCAGAAGAGCAGCTGGGGATTCGGCCTGCTGAGGACCACCTGCAGCCGGTGGGGATCCTCGACGACCAGGCCGGCGATGCCCCCGGCCGCCTCGTACAGCCGGTCGATGCGCAGATCCGCCAGCTGGGGATCCTGGCGCAGCTCCGAGAGGCGCTCGCCGAAGGCGCGGAAGCCCTCGATGGCGGCCAGGTTGGGGGCGATCGGGCTGACCACGGCGGGATCGGCGATGCGCATGAGCTGGAAGGCGACGTCCCCGGCGACGATCTCCCGGGTCGCTCGGCCCCGGTGGAAGTGCTCGAAGCAGGGATCGTCCTGGAAGAGCAGGTCGGGGCGCAGCTCGAATTCGTAGACGCGGCCTCCGCTCGGCAGCGCGCGGGGCTCCGGAACGGCACGCGCCAGACCGGGGACGAGCTGGTAGGGGGGACGGCGGTAGTGGTACTCGACGAGCGTCTCGTAGAGGTTCGCCGTGATGTCGTGCTCGTTGACGCTGTAGCTCCTGGCGGGATCCAGGGTCTTCGGCGGCACGGGGCTGGCGCGATAGCGGACGCGCAGGCTGTCGTCGGCCTCGGGGTAGGGATCGTTGCTGCAGGCGAGCACCAGGACCGCGGCGAGCAGGGCCCGCGCGCGCTGCGCGCTCATCCGCCCGGGAGCCCCGCGCCGCGCGGATCGCGCAGCCGGAACAGCTCTCCGGGCAGCTCGGGATCCAGCTCGACCTCGCGCAGGAGCAGCTCGGCTCGCGTGCCGACCTCGGGGAAGTCCAGGGAGATGCGATGCGCGAAGAGCTCGCTCTCGATCGGGGCGTAGTCGTCGAAGTCCGCGGTGTAGCGCCGCGCGGCGGTACCGGCGTGCAGGCGGCGCAGCAGGCCGTCGCCGTCGAAGTCGAGCTGCCAGCGCTCGCCGCTGCGGGCGTCGGAGACCTCGACCGCGACGCGACCCTCCGGCGCGGCGCGGGCCGTCTGCACCTGCAGGGGCCCCGCCGGCAGCGGCGCCCCGAGCACCAGCTCGACCACCTCGTCCGGCTCCAGGGGGATCCCCGCCACGTTCCACAACAGCCCCGGATAGATCTCCCCGCTCTCGTAGCTGCGGTCCGAGACCAGGAAGAGCTCGAAGCGACCCGCGTCGGTAACGAGCACCGCCTGGGTCTGGGCCAGCAGGCCGAGGATCTCGACGCGCAGCCGATCCGGCCGCTCCAGGACGAGGCGCTGGCGCGCGCGCAGGTGGAGGCCCTGCTCTTCTCCGTCGACGGCGATGCGGGCCCGACCGCGCAGCGCCTGGCGGCCGGCGGAGTGACGGGCCACCGCATCCACCCAGGCCCGGGCGCGCCCGTCGTCGGGGGGCAGCCCCGGCGGATCCGGGTGCAGCGTCGGACAGCCGAGCTGCCACAGCGCGGCGGCGACGAGCAGCGCTCGCCGCACCGCTAGCGCAGCTCGCGGCGCAGGTTCTCGAGCTTCTGGTCGAGCTGCGGCTGCTCGCCCGCGCGCGGCTCGAGCTGGACCGCCTCCTCGAACTTCTCGAGGGCACGCTCCTTCTGGTCGAGCAGCAGGTAGGTGTCCCCCAGGTGCTCGGAGACCACGGGATCGCCGCCCGTGAGCTCGTCCGCCCGGTACAGCTCGCGCAGGGCCCGCTCGAGGTAGGGCCGGGCTTCCCGGGCGCGGCCACTCTCCACCAGGGGTCGGGCCCGCATGTGGTAGACCCAGCCCAGGCTGTCGATGATGTAGCCGTCGTCGGGGCGCAGCTGGATGGCGCGCTCGATCAGGCGCTCGGCGTCGTCCAGGCGCTCCCCGCGCTCCGCCCAGGTGTAGCCGATGTAGTTCAGGGCGCTGGCATTTTCCGGATTGTGCTCCAGGGCGCGCTGCATGTAGCCCAGCGCGTCGTCGACGCGCTGGGCCTCGCCGTGGACGACGCCGAGGTTGTAGAGCACCTCGTCGTCGCCGGGATCCTCGGCCAGCATCGCCTCCAGCCGCTCGACGGCGCCGTCGAAGTCGCCGGCCCGGGAGCGCAGCGTCAGGGCATAGAGCTCCAGCGAGCGGGAGGGCGCCACCTCCAGGGCGCGCTCGAGCTCGGCGACGGCACTGCGGTACTCGCCCCGGCGCTCGAGAATCGTCGCGATCTGAGTGCGGGCGTCGTCGTAGTGCTCCGAGTCACGCGGGATCTGCTCGAGATCGGCGATCGCGCCGGCCCGATCGCCGGCGCTGCGCCGCGCCAGGCCGAGGAAGAGCCGCACCTCGTGCTCCTCGGGATTCTCGGCCACGATCGCCTCGAAGCGGTCCACCGCCTCGCCGTAGCGCTGCGCCCGGTAGAGCAGGTAGGCCAGCCGGGCGCGCGCCTTCACGTCGGCGGGATGGCGGATCGCCAGCTCCTCGTAGGTCAGGATCGCGCCGTTGCTGTCCCCGGCCCGGACCTGGGCGTCGGCCAGGGCCAGCAGCATCGAGTGGTCGCCGGGGCGCTCGGCGAGGGCCTCCCGGTAGAGGGCGACCTCACCGCTCAGGTCCCCGATCTGGCGCAGCAGCCGCGCCAGGGAGGCGTACACGCGCAGGTTTCCCGGGCTGTACTCCAGGGCCTCGCGCAGGGAGCGCTCGGCGTCGGCCGGGCGATCGAGACGGGCGTAGGCCTTGGCCAGGGCCATCCGCGCGCGGATCGAGGCGGGATCGCGCTCGACCCACCAGAGCGCCGTGCGCAGGGCGTCGTCGGGCCGAGAGGTCTCCAGATAGAGGTGGTAGAGGAGATAGGCCGCCTTGGCGTCGATCGGGCGGCCCTCCGCGTCGCTCAGCACGGCCTCGGCCTCGTTCGCCTCGCGGCGCAGCCGGTGGAGCTGGCCCAGGAAGATGCGGGTGGAGAGGTCGTCGGGATCCAGCTCGAAGGCGCGCTGCGCGTGCTCCAGCGACTCGTCGATGCGATTGGCCCGGGCCAGGGACTCGGCGAGCTTGCGCTGCAGGAAGGCCGACTCCGGATCCTTCCGGACGGCGCGCCGATAGGCCTCGATGGCCTCGCCGTGACGGCCCTCCTTGACCAGCTGCTGGGCGACGAGGACGTCGTACTCGGCCGGCGCCTCGGGCCGCGCCACGGGCTCCCGGGCGCCCGAGACCCGCGGATCGCTGGCGCAGCCGACCTGGATGCAGAGCCCCGTGGCTACGAGAAGAAGCGGGATCCAGGCTGCAGGGCTCTGGGGGCTCATGCGATCTCGGGGGGTCCCGTCTCCTTCCTGTGGGGGGCGGTGGGGCCGCCCGGCCCCCGGGCTGCATCGTCCCGCCGGGGCCCGGCACTGAGCGCGACTTGCGGCTAGCTCGGCTCCGGGGGCTTCAGGTAGTCCCTCTCCTCCAGGTAGCTGAGCAGCACGAGAACGCTCTGCTCGACTTCCTGCCCCTTCGTGTCGATCACCAGCTCCGGCTTCTCCGGCGCCTCGTAGGGAGCGGAGATGCCGGTGAACTCGGGGATCTCTCCCGCGCGGGCCTTCTTGTAGAGACCCTTGGGATCGCGCCGCTCGCACTCCTCCACGGGCGCGTCCACGTAGACCTCGACGAAGTCGCCCGGCTCCATCAGCTCGCGGACGCTGTCGCGATCCTGCCGGTACGGGGAGATGAAGGAGGTGAAGACGATCAGCCCCGCGTCGGTGAAGAGCTTTGCCACCTCCCCGATGCGGCGGATGTTCTCGGTGCGGTCTTCGGGGGAGAAGCCCAGGTTCTTGTTGAGCCCGTGGCGCACGTTGTCCCCGTCCAGGACGTAGGCGTGGCGTCCCTGCGCGGCCAGTGCGCCCTCGGCCGCGACGGCGATCGTCGACTTGCCCGAGCCGGAGAGCCCGGTCAGCCAGACGGTGACGCCCCGCTGGCCCAGGCCACGCTCGCGATCCCGGCGGCTCACGTGACCCGTGTGCCAGACGATGTTGGTGGACTTCTGCTCGGCCACGCTTCCTCCGCTCCGTTCCGGTCGGTACCGGACTGGGTGGCCAGAATAGCACCCGGCCCGGGCGCCCCTCGCGCTCAGGCTCCGAGAGGCCCCGCGCGCAGGGCTCCGGGAACGCTGCGGGCTCCGCGCTCCGCCCGAACCTCCGCGACCACCCGTTCCGCCGCGTGCTCGATCTCCTCGAGCGTGGTGCCGCGCCCCAGGCCGAAGCGCAGCGAGCAGCGGGCCAGGTCCTCGGACCGCCCCAGGGCGAGCAGCACGTGGCTCGGCTCGGGCCGTGCCGAGGAGCAGGCCGAGCCGGAGGAGATGGCCAGGTCGCCGAGGCGCGCCAGGACGCCGTCGGCCGGGGCGCCCGGAAAGGCGACGTTCAGGTTGCCGGGCAGCCGGCGCGTGGGATGGCCGTTCAGCAGCAGCTCGCCGACGCCGGCGCGCAGCCGCTCCCAGAGCCGATCGCGCAGCCCTGCCAGGCGCCCGGCCTCCTCCGGCAGCTCCGCCAGGCACAGCTCCACGGCCCGGGCGAAGCCTACGATCAGCGGCACCGGAAGCGTCCCGGGGCGCAGGCCCGACTCGTGGCCCCCGCCGTAGAGCAGCGGCTGGATCCGGAGGCGGGGGCGGCGACGCCGCACGTAGAGGGCGCCCACTCCCTTGGGCCCGTAGAGCTTGTGGGCGCACATGGAGAGCAGGTCCACCCGCCAGGCGTCGACGTCGACGGGCACTCTGCCCACGGCCTGGGCGGCATCGGTGTGCAGCGGCACCTCCCGCTCGCGACAGACCTCGCCGATCTCGGCCATGGGCTGCAGCACCCCGATCTCGGAGTTGGCGGCCATCACCGAGACCAGGCGCGTACGCGGCCGGATGGCGCGACGCAGCTCGTCCGGGTCGACCAGGCCCTGGCCATCGACCGGCAGGATGCTCAGCTCGAAGCCCTCCCGCTCGAGGGCGCGGCAGGGGTCCAGCACCGCCGGGTGCTCGATGGCGCTGGTGACGATGTGGTCGCCGGGGCTGCCGCCCGCCCGGACCATCCCCAGCAGGGCCAGGTTGTCGCTCTCGGTGGTGCCGCTGGTGAAGACCAGCTCGGAGGGGTCCGCCGCGCCGATGGCCGCCGCCAGGCGCTCGCGGGCCTCCTCGACGGCCGCCTCCGCGCGCCAGCCGTAGACGTGGCTGGCGCTGGAAGCGTTGCCGAAGTCGCGGCCGAAATAGGGGAGCATGGCCTCGAGCACCCGCGCATCGACCGGTGTCGTGGCGTGGTGGTCGAGATAGATCGGGAGCTTCAAGCGCCGAAGGACTCGCCGCAGCCGCAGGTCGTCGAGGCGTTGGGATTGTTCATCTTGAAGCCGCTCTCGTTGAGCGTGTCGACGTAGTCGAGGGTGGTTCCCACCAGGTAGAGGGCGCTCTTCTCGTCGACGATGATGCGCACCCCCTGGGCCTCGATCTGGGTGTCCTGCTCGCCGATCCGGTCGTCGAAGGCCAGCTCGTAGCGCAGCCCCGAGCAGCCGCCGCCCACCACCTTGAGCCGCAGCAGCGGGGTCTCGAGCCGGCCCTCCTTCGCGAGGAGGTCGCGGATGCGGTCGCGCGCGGAATCCGTG
>CAZYOL010000037.1:13247-26500 GCA_964649065.1 uncultured Spirochaetales bacterium | reverse complement strand
CGAAGATCAGCACCCAGTTGAAGAAGGCGTTGGCCAGGTTGGCGGCCAGGATCACCCAGAGCGCGGGCCGCACCAGCTCGCGCGCCTGCAGATACTGGCGAAGCGCCATGTAGACCAGGAAGAAGGGCGCACCGGGGATCTGGGCCCGCGTGTAGGCGGCAGCGGGCCCGGCCAGCTCCGGCTGCTGCCCGGTCCAGAGCAGGAAGCGCTCGGTCTGCAGCCAGAGCAGCGAGGCTCCGAGTGCGAGCAGCAGCGCCATGACCAGGCCGGTCTGCAGGGCCCTCCCCGCGCGCTCGCCGTCGCGCGCGCCGTGGGCCTGGGCCACGATCGGATCGAGACCGAAGAGCACCCCGGAAGCGAACATCAGGGTCCCGAAGACCCAGACGTTGCCGAGGGTGGCCGCGGCCATGGCGTCGATACTCACGCGCCCGACCATCACCGTATCGACGAAGCCCAGCAGCATGGTGGAGAGCTGCACCCCGGCGACCGGCAGCCCGAGAGCCAGCATCTTGCGAATCTCGGCGCGCAGGGGGGTCACGGGGCCTCCGGGCCAAAGGCGAGGAGCTGCGGAATCTACTGCACGGGCCCGCGGGTGTCGGGGTAGAATGAAGGGCCCACAACCAGGAGGGACGCATGCCGGGTCCCCTCGATGGAATCAAGGTCCTGGACGTCTCCGCCGTGCTGTCCGGACCGCTGGCCACCATGATCCTGGCAGACCAGGGAGCGGAGGTGGTGAAGATCGAGCCGCCCGGCATCGGCGACCTGCTGCGCATCGGCCTGAATCGCCGCGAGGGCATGGCGGCCTTCTTCGCCAACGCGAACCGCGGCAAGCGCTCCATCGTGCTCGACCTGCAGAAGGCCGCGGCGCGGGAGATCGCGCGGCGCCTGGCCCGCGAGGCCGACGTCTTCGTGCAGAACTTCAGGCCCGGCGCCGCCGAGCGCGTCGGTCTCGGCGAGGCCGCGCTGCGCGCCGAGAACCCGGAGCTGATCTACGTCTCGATCAGCGGCTACGGCAACAGCGGCCCCTATCGCGACCGCCGCGTCTACGACCCGATCATCCAGGGCCTCACCGGGCACGTCGCGGTGCAGCAGAACCCGGAGGTGCCGATCCGAGATCTGGTGCGCAACGTGGTCGCCGACAAGGCCAGCGCCTACACCGCCGCGCAGGCGATCACGGCGGCGCTCTTCGCCCGCGCGCGCGGCGCGGGAGGCCAGCACATCGAGATCCCGATGATCGACGCCTCGCTGGCCTTCTTCTGGCCGGACGGCATGATGCGCCACACCCTCGTGGGAGACGGCGTGCACGCGGGGCCCACGCTCTACGAGATCTACCGCATCTGGGAGACCGCCGACGGACACCTGATCTACTTCGCCGCCTCGGACCGCGAGTTCCACGGGCTGTTCCGGGCGGTCGGGCATCCGGAGTGGGTCGAGGACGAGCGCTTCGCCACGACCAAGGCCCGCATGAAGCCGGAGCACTTCGCCGAGCTGGGATCGCTGCTGATGCAGGAGCTGGCCCGCCACCCCACCGCCGAGCTGATCGAGCGCATGGTGGCGGAAGGGGTCCCCTGCGGGCCGGTGCTCTCCCTCGAGCAGCTCCCGGAGGATCCGCAGCTGCTCCACAACGGCGCGATCTTCGAGCGCGAGCATCCGGTCTACGGCCGCCTGCGACAGGCCCGACCGGCCGCGCGCTTCGAGAAGACGCCCCAGGAGCCCGGCGTCCTTCCGCCGCTGCTCGGAGAGCATACGGATGAGGTGCTCGAGGAGCTCGGCTACGACGAGGCCGCCCGGGCCGCACTGCGCGCGGGAGGGGCGGTGGTCTAGGCGGGTCCGAGCGGCGCCGTTCGCTGTGCCGAATCCGACGCGCTACGGTGACGGATGACGCACGGGAGGGGCCGTGAGCGGAAGCCACCGCATCGCCTCCAGGGCCGGGGCTGCTCCCCGCCGCGGCGTCTCGGAGCGCGTCCGCCGGCGCGCCGGAAGCCGGATCGCCGGCCTCCTCGGCTGCTGCGCCCTGGGCTGCGCGACCGCGACCCCGAGCGTCGACACGGGTCCCGCGGCCATCACGACTCCCGATGGCCTGCACCGGGTCGAGAACGTTCCCCAGGGCACGCTGTACATGAAGCCCGACTACCGGGTCGGGAGCTACGATGCCTTCCTGCTCGGACACACCATGGTGACCTTCGAGGCGGGCTCGCGGAAGCTGGAGGAGTCGCAGGTCGCTCAGATCCGCCGGCGCTTCGACGACGTCGCGCGCGAGGTGATCTCGGGGGGCGGGACGCCCGAGGTCTCCGAGGCCGGGCCCTGCGTGGCCCTGATCAACCTCGCCATGATCGATCTCGATCTGCTCGACCCGAAGCAGCTGAGCGGTACGCGCACCAGCGTGCTGCGCTCCTTCGGAGCGCTCACGCTGGTTCTCGAGATTCGCGACAGCCACACCCACGAGCCGCTGCTGCGCTTCGGCCGCCGGCGCAGGCTCGAGGGGGGAGCCGGAACGGGAGCCGATCCCGCCACCGGAGCGGCCCTGAGCCAGGCCTTCCGCAGCTTCGCCTACGAGTTCCAACGCGACTTCCAGCGCTCGCTGCCCCGCGTCGAGAGCAGCACTCCGGTGCTCGGCTGCCGTGAGCGCGCGCGCCTCGCCGAGGACGCGCGAGCCCGCTAGAGCGCCGTCGCCTCGAGGCTCTGTGGTAGGATCGACCGGCCGTTCTGCGGGGCCCCGGATGCCCCCCACGAGAGGAGCATCTCGAATGTCGCGCGCTCCCCGGGCCTGGTCCCTGCTCCCCGCAGCGGCCGTGCTCGTCGTCCTCGCCGTCGCGGGCCCGGCCCGCGCCCAGGATGCGGACGCCGACGAGGAGGGCTCGGGCTTCTGCGGCGAGGGCTGCCAGGAGTTCCTCGAGAGCTCCGGCGAGTACTTCCGGCGCTCCGGGACCTACGTCCTCGCCGGCGTCAACGGCATCGCCACCGCGCCCGCCGACTTCGTCATGGACCCCGTGAAGCCGCCCGAGGCGCTGGACGAGCTCTGGGGCGTGCCCATCACGAATCGCCTGGTGGGCCTGCCGCTGGGAGCGCTGCACGGGACCTATCGCATGCTGATGGGCGTGACGGACATCGTGCTGAGCCCGCTGCGCCACTACCAGACCAGCCCGGAGCCCCGCTACAACCTCTTCCCCTGGGTGGAGTACGAGCGCGGGCTCTAGCGGGCGCGCGCCCGGCGCCGCAGCTCGAGGCGCCGCCGGAGCCGCTTGCGCCCGGCCGGGCCGCCCTCTATTCCTCTCGTGTGTCGGCCCGACCCGGCCCCGAGAAGAGCGGCGGCGCCGAGGCGTGCCCTCCCCGCCCGGCAGCGCGGGCGCGCGCCGTGCTCTGGCTGGCCGACGCCGTCCACACCCTCCACTCGGCGATCGTCGGCTTCTTCGCCGTGGGCTGGGCCCTTCCCTGGGCGGGCAGCTGGTGGGGGGTGGTCGTCGGCGCGCCGATCATCCAGCTGAACTGGCTGCTGCTCGACAACCGCTGCGTGCTGACGATCGTCGAGGATCGGCTGCGCGGTCCGGCCGGACCGGCCGCCGAGGACGCGGTGAACGAGGGCGAGGCCTTCATCGTGCGGCTGCTGAGCCGCCTGGTGGGCGGCCCGGTACCGGTCTGGTGGGGCAACGCGCTGGGCTACGGCGTGCTGTGGGGCTCCTTTGCCGTCTCCGCCCTGCGCCTCGCCGGCCGCTGAGGGGCCCGTCAGAGGGCGGGAATCACCGCCCGCAGCCAGTAGCGTCCGGGCCCGAAGCGCAGCTCGGGGGCCCAGGGCTCGAGCAGGGAGACGTCCAGGGGCTCGACGTGGAAGCCGGCCAGCCAGGCCCTCAGCGCGGCCCGGGCCGGTCCCGGCACTCCCTCGCAGTCCCCGAAGTCGACCACCCAGATCTCTCCTCCCGGTGCCAGGGCTGCCCGCGCGTTGGCCAGTGCGGCCTTCGGATCCTGCACCATCGACAGGCAGTAGGAGAAGAGGATGCGCTCCGGGGGCCTGCCGAGCACGGCCCCGAAGTCGGCGTCCTCGGCAAAGCCGTGGCGCAGCTCCGCAAAGGGACAGCGCGCCCGGGCGTACTCCAGCATCGCATCCGAGGCGTCGACGCCGCCCAGCGCGGCCTCGGGCCGGGCGCGGTGCAGCAGGCGCAGGTTGCGCCCGGTCCCGGGGCCCACCTCCACCAGGCTCTGCCAGGGCTGCTCCAGCAGGGCCGCCAGGGCCGGCTCGCGGCCCAGCAGGAAGTAGCGGCGGGTCCAGTCGTAGATCGAGCGGGACCAGCCGTAGTAGGCGTTCAGGAAGCGGCGGTGGGCGTCGCGGGGCTCGCTCAAGTCGCCAGCCGGTGGAAGCGCACCCGCTTGTACTGCCGCGTGCGGTCCTGCTGCGTGGCCTTCTCCGTCTCGCTCTCGAGCTCGGGAAAGCGATCGGCCATGCCGTGGCGCTCGAAGATCGACTCCTCCTCGACCGACCGGTAGAGGATCGTGGCCCCCTCCCGGCCGGTACGCTGCAGCTCCTCCAGCAGGCGCTTCTGGCTGGCCTCGGGCAGCCAGTCGGGCACGTCGAGCAGGCAGAAGTGGCTCCAGGAGTTCGGGCCGGCCTCCTCGAGCACGCCGAAGATGCTGCCCCGGTGGTAGCGGACGTCGGTGGGCGACTCGAGCGAGGCCTCGTGGGAGTCCCTCCTCAGGTAGGGGGGCACGCCCTCGGGATCGTCGTGGTGGAACTGACCCGTCACGTAGTACCAGACGAACCAGTTCCGGGGCAGGTCCGTGTCCGCCAGGCGCTTGATGTGGTGCAGAATGAAGTCCGAGAGGCTGGTGCCCTCGGCCTCGAGCATGCGCTCGGCCTGCTTGAAGTTGATGCCCAACGCCAGCAGCTGCACCGGGGAGCGGGTCACGGCCCGCACCCAGGGTCGGGCCAGGAAGGGCGCGATGTAGTCGTCGATGGAGCGCAGCCGCTCATGCAGGTCCTGGGTCATGAGCCAGCGGAGCCAGCCCGCGTCGATGCCGGTCTGGCTTCGCAGCACGCGGATGATGCGCGAGGTGAGCCCCTCCCCGTACAGAGTCCGGTTGAAGAGCGCGTGGCGGTTCTTCCAGTAGCGCTGCATCCAGGGGGGAAGCCCCAGGGCCAGGCGCCGCACGATGGGCTCCGGGTCGGGCAGCCAGCCGCGCCCGAAGAGGTCGTAGAAGCTCGAGTAGGGCTGGAGGCGCTGCGCCGCGGTGACCTTGAGCGCCGAGAGCGCCAGGTGGTGCGGGTTGATGTCCACGGCGTCGATGCGCGCCGGGTGCCTCGCCAGCATGCTCGCGACGCCGCAGCCGGCCCCGGAGATGGCCAGCACCTGTGAGTCCTCGTCGAGCGCCAGGTAGCGCTGGTCCACCTCGGAGTCCTCGAAGAGGATGTTGTAGACGAACAGGCGGGAGAACGTCTGCTGGAACAGACGGTCCTTCAGCTGCATGGCCCCCCCATCTCCCAGGCGCTCCCAGGCGCAGGTTCGCAGGCGCGGTGCAGAGCGCGGCGCAGCTCCGTTCCGGGCGCCGGTCGGCGACTCGCCCCGTCGGGGCAGACGCTTGGGGCGTAGGTGTACAGCGTGTCGAGGACACTGGCCACGGCCCCCGGGGACCAGGCTCAGCCCCCGTCGCCAGCGGCGTCGCCATCCCGGGCTCGTCGCGCCCGCCGCCCCCCGGGGGGGGCGGGGAGGGAGCCTGGTGGCCCGAAACGCCGAGATCCATGCGCTCTTGCCGAAAAAGCCCGGTAAAAACTTCGGCCCGGCTGCCACACGGCGCCTCCCACCACCACTCATCGATGGGAGGACGCCATAGATGCGATTCCAGAAACTCTTTGCAGCTCTCGCAGCCTTCTTCGTCACTGTCTTCTTCGTCGCCGGCACGGCGCAGGCGACCAGCGCTTCTTTCGTATGGGTGACCGGGGCCACGCCGTCGACGACGGTGGGAATGGACCTCGGCAACACCATTTCGATCGGGCAGATCCCGGGCGACAACATGATCTTCATGGACGTCCGGGTGACCGCCATGCCCGACGAGGACCCGGACTTCAGCGGCGTCAACCTGGCCTCGCTGTCGGCCGCCTTCGACAACTCGGTGCTCGAGGCCGTCTCCGTGGCCGAGTGCCCCGAGGCGCCCGGCAACGGCTTCGGCTTCTGCGGCTTCCCGCCGCTCCCCGGCGATGCGTCGATCGGCCCGGTGGACGCCTTCGATGTCAGGAACGACCTCGGTGAGGTGCAGACCGTCGCCGCGATCGGCGTCGGCCTCGGCGTCGGCAACTCGTCGAACGTGACCTTCACGGTGGCGCGGATCAAGTTCAACGTGCTGAGCGCAGGCGCCACCGAGGTGACGGGCTTCTACCGGACGGGCGTCGACGGCATCGTGCCTTCGGCCGGTGGCAACCTCTTCTTCCCCGACATCACCCCGGCGACGATCGTCCCCGAGCCCGGCACCGTGGCCCTGCTCGGGCTCGGAATCGGTGCTCTGGCCTTCGCAGGACGCCGGCGCCGCTAGGCGAGCGGCTCACTGGCGCTTCCGAGAGCCGCCCCGGGGCAACTGCCCCGGGGCGGGCGCCGCCGTTTCGGCGAGCGCCCGGCTGTGGAACCCTTCCAGGCCGGAGGAGAGCCATGATCCGTCTAGCCCACCGCCTGCGTCGAACCCTCGTCGCGTGCCCGATCGTCGCCGGACTCGCGCTCGCGGGCTGCGCATGGCGACCGGAGGCCAGCCCAGAGCAGGACGCCCCCGCGCTGCTCGAGGGGCTCGGCGAGGCGAGCTTCCAGCCCACCACGTCGCTGTCCGAGGCGAAGCGCTACTTCGATCAGGGCCTGGCCCTCACCTACGGCTTCAATCACGAGGCCGCCGCGCGCTCCTTCGAGCACGCGACCCGCCTCGATCCGGGCTGTGCCGCCTGCTTCTGGGGGCTGGCCCTCACGCTCGGCCCCAACATCAACGCGCCGATGGGCCCCGAGGCCGGGCGCCGCGCGTACGCGGCCGTGCAGCAGGCCCACGAGCTGGCGAGCCTGGGCGACGCCAGCGAGCTCGAGCGCGCGCTGATCCAAGCCCTCCGGGAGCGCTACGCCGCCGAGCCGCCCCGCGATCGCTCGGCCCTCGACCGGGCCTACGCCGAGGCCATGGGGCGCGTCCACGCGCGCTTCCCCGACGACGTGGACGTGGCCACCCTCTACGCCGAGGCCCTGATGGACCTGACTCCCTGGGACTACTGGACCGACGAGGCCGAGCCGCGGGAGCACACCCTCGAGATCCTGGCGCTGCTCGAGGCGGTGCAGGAGCGGATGCCCGGTCACGTGGGCGCGGCCCACTACTACATCCACGCCACCGAGGAGTTCTTCCCCGAGAAGGCCGAGGCGGCCGCGGATCGGCTGGCCCGGCTGGCGCCCGACGCCGGACACCTGGTGCACATGCCCTCCCACATCTACTGGCGCCTGGGCCGCTACCAGGACGCCCTCGACACCAACCGGCGCGCCATCGAGGCCGACGAGGCCTACTTCGCGGCCTGCCGACCGGGAGCCTACTACCGGGCCCTCTACTACCCGCACAACATCCACTTCCTGTGGGCGGCGGCGGCGGCGGCCGGGCAGAGCGAGCTGGCCATCGGCGCGGCGCGCAAGCTGGCCGCCTCGACGCAGGAGAAGCTCGACGACTTCGCCTTCCTCGAGGAGTTCGTCGCCATCCCCGCCTACACCTGGGTGCGCTTCGGGCGCTGGGACGAGGCCCTGGGCATGCCGGCTCCCGACCCGAGCCGCCGCTACCTCAGCGGAGCCTGGCACTACGCCCGGGGCATGGCCTGGGCCCGCTGGGGCGGCTTCGTGAAGAGCCGCAGCGAGCTGCGCCGGCTGCGCGAGATCGCGGCGGAGCCGGCGACCCGCAGCCAGGTGATCGCCGGCGGAACCGCCCCGGCCTCGAAGCTCCTGGAGATCGCCGCCTTCCCCCTCGAAGGCGAGCTGCTGGCCAGCGAGGGCCAGACGGATCGGGCCGTGGCGGCTCTCGAGCAGGCGGTCGCCCTCCAGGACGAGCTGGTCTACATGGAGCCCCCGCCCTTCTACTTCCCGGTGCGCGAGGCGCTGGGCGCCGTGCTGCTGGAGGCCGGTCGGGCCGCCGAGGCCGAGGCCGTCTACCGGCTCGACCTGGAGCAGTATCCCGAGAGCGGCTGGGCCCTCTTCGGCCTGTCCCAGAGCCTGCGCGCCCAGGGCCAGCGGAAGCAGGCCGACTGGGCCCGGCGCGGCTTCGAGACCGCCTGGCGTGGGGCCGACGTCGAGCTCACGACCTCGCGATTCTGAGAGGAGAGCCGTGCGCGACCTGCCCCGCTTCGGAACCCGTCCCTTCCTGGAGGAGAGACGCCGCGAGATCGCGTCGCGGCCCTACCGCCGCATCGAGCTCCGGCCGCTGGCGCCGACCCTCGGCGCCGAGGTGGGAGGCGTGGAGCTGGCGGAGGTCGACGAGGAGACGTTGGCCGAGCTCGAGCAGGCCCACCGGGACTGGAAGGTGCTGTTCTTCCGCGACCAGCAGCTCTCGACCGAGCAGCACCTGGCCTTCGCGCGGCGCTTCGGCGAGCTGGAGGAGCACCCGTTCCTGCCCGCCGCCGAGGGACACGGCGAGGTGATCCGATTCGCCAAGGGCGAGACCGTGGTGGGCGTGGAGAACATCTGGCACAGCGACGTCTCGTGGCGGGAGAGGCCCTCCCTCGGCTCCGTGCTGCGCGCGGTCCAGGTCCCGGCCGTCGGCGGGGACACCCTCTTCGCGGACATGGAGGCCGCCTACGAGGGGCTGCCCGAGCGGCTCCGCGAACGCCTCGAGGGCCTCACGGCGGTCCACGACTTCAGCCACAGCTTCGGCCGCTTCCTCCCCGAGGCGGAGCTGGCCCGTAGGCAGGCCGAGTTCCCACCCGTCGAGCATCCCGTGATCCGCACCCACGTGGCGACCGGTCGCAAGTCGCTCTACGTGAACGCGATCTTCACCCGTGAGATCGTCGGCCTGCCGCCGGCGGAGAGCGAGGCCCTGCTGGCGCGCCTCTACCGGGAGGCGCAGGTGCCGGAGTACCAGTGCCGCTTCCGCTGGGAGAAGGGCTCGGTGGCCTTCTGGGACAACCGCTGCGTCCAGCACTACGCGGTGAACGACTACTGGCCGCACGAGCGCGTGATGGAGCGCGCGACGATCATCGGGGAGCGTCCGGTCTGAGCGCCCGGCCCACAGCGGAGCAGCCCGCGCGGTGAGCGACGAGCCGGTAGACGTCCTCATCATCGGCGCCGGGGCTGCTGGCGCCGCCCTGGCCTGGAGCCTGGCCGAGACGCGGATGAACATCCTGTGCCTCGAGCAGGGCGACTGGATGGACCCTTCCGACTACCCCTCTACGCGCGAGGGCTGGGAGCTGGAGCGCTTCGGCGCCTTCGGGCTGTCGCCGAACGCGCGCGGACGCCCCGAGGACTACCCGATCCGCGAGGACGAGTCCCCGATCAAGATCTCGAACTGGAATGCCGTCGGGGGCAGCACGATCCTCTACGCGGCCCACTTCCCCCGCTTTCGCCCCTCGGACTTCCGGGTGCGCAGCCTCGACGGCGTGGCGGAGGACTGGCCGATCGACTACGACCGGCTGGCGCCCTTCTACGATCTGAATGCCCGCATGATGGGCGTGGCGGGCCTGGCCGGCGACCCGGCCAACCCGCCCAGGGAGCCGGTGCTGCCGCCAGTTCCCCTGGGTCGCCTGGGAGAGACGCTGGCACGCGGCTTCAACGCCCTGGGCTGGCACTGGTGGCCCTCGGACAGCGCGATCGCCACCGAGCCCTACCAGGGCCGGGCCGCCTGCATCAACCTCGGCCCCTGCATCCTGGGCTGCGCCCAGGGTGCCAAGGGCAGCAGCGACCTCACCTACTGGCCCTCCGCGATCCGACGCGGCGTGCGCCTGGCCACCCGCTGCCGCGTGCGCGAGATCACCGTGGGGCCCAACGGCCTGGTCGACGGCGTCCTCTACTCCGACGCCGAGGGCCGGGAGCGCCGGCAACGGGCGGAGATCGTGGTGCTCGCCTGCAACGGGGTCGGGACGCCGCGCCTGCTGCTCCACTCGACCTCGAGCGCCTTTCCGGAGGGCCTGGCCAATCGCAGCGGCCAGGTCGGGCGCAACCTCATGTTCCATCCCTATGCCCACGTGACCGGCGTCTTCGACGAGCCGCTCGAGGGCTACAAGGGCCCGACGGGCTGCTGCATCCTGAGTCAGGAGTTCTACGCCAGCGATCCCGCGCGCGGCTTCCTGCGCGGCTACACCTTCGAGACACTGCGCGGCATGGGGCCGGTCTCGGCCGCGCTCTGGGGCATGTCCACCGGCCGCCTGCCCTGGGGCTCCGGCCATCACGAGGCCTACGCCTCGCTCCACGACCGCACCGCGGGCATGGTGGCGATCTGCGAGGACCTCCCCGACCCGGAGAACCGGGTCACCCTCGACCCCGAGCTGCGCGACGGCAGCGGCATCCCCGCGCCGAGGATCCGCTACCGGCTCAGCGAGAACAGCCGCAAGATGCTGGACCACGCGGTGGCCCGGGGCCGCGAGGTGCTCGAGGCGGCGGGCGCCCACTCGACCCAGGCCGAGGCGCCGCTGCAGGTGGCGGGCTGGCACCTGATGGGGACCGCCCGCATGGGCCTCGACCCGAGCCGCTCGGTGGTGAACGAGTGGGGCCGCTGTCACGATGTGAAGAATCTCTTCATCGTCGACGGCAGCGTCTTCGTCACCTCGGCCGGCGTGAATCCGACCCATACCATCCAGGCTCTCGCCCTCTACGTCGGCGAGACCCTGAAGAAGAACCTCGCGAAGCTCTTCGACTGAGGGAGGCCGCCTTGCCCGAGCCCCGCTTCTCGCCCGACGATCTGCGCACGCTGCAGGTGCTTCTCGACACGCTGGTGCCGCCGCGCCCGGACGGTCGGCTGCCCGGGGCGGGAGCGCTGCTCGGCGCCGAGATCGCGGCGCTGCTGGAGAGCTCGGGCGTCACCCCGCAGGTCGCGACCGGGCTCCGCGCCCTCGAGGCGCGGGCGCAGCAGGGTGGAGCCGCGGGCTTCGGCGCACTCGAGACGGCCGAGCGCGAAACGCTGCTGCGCAGCTTCGATCGGGACGACCCGGGCTTCCTGCCGGGTCTGCTCTTCCACACCTACTCGCGCTACTACCAGCAGGCGCCCGTGCTCCGGGCCCTGGGCCTCGAGGCCCGCCCGCCCCACCCGCTCGGCTACCCGCTCGAGTCCGGAGACTGGTCGCTGCTCGATCCGGTGCGCCGGCGAGCCGCCCCGGACGCGGAGGGCTGAGCCCGCCTCAGCCGGCGGCGTCCCGGGCGGAGGCCTCGGCCACCAGGCGGTGCCAGCGGAAGGGCGAGGCCAGGTTGGCCAGGAAGCCCATGGGGAAGCCGGGCAGATCCTCGATGCCCAGCTCCTCGGGCGGCTCGCGGTTTGCGGGCAGAAAGCGCGTGCCGAAGACGACGTCCCACACGATCAGGTTGCCGCCGTAGTTGTGGTTGGCCTCCTCGGGCCTGGGCGAGTGATGCCAGCGGTGCAGCTCGCTCATGCTGAAGATCCAGTTGAGGGGCCCCAGCCGGACCGGGACGTTGGCGTGCTGGAAGGAGCCGTGGACCCCGGAGAAGAGGCTCACCAGGGCAAAGACCGGGGCGCCTGCGCCCAGCAGGGCCAGAGGCACCAGCTTGAGCGTACCGAGCAGCAGCAGATCGATGGGATGGAAGCGCAGCGCATTCAGCCAGTAGAGGCGAGGGGCGCTGTGGTGGGTGGCGTGGAGGCGCCACAGCCAGGGCACCTCGTGCATGGCGCGATGCAGGCCGTACTCGACGGCCTCCGCGACCACCAGGGCCAGACCGAGCTGGGCCACGATGGGCCAGCTGGCGGGCCAGAGCCCGATGCCAGCCTCGCTGGCGAGCCAGGCACCGGCCCCCGCGGAGAGCGCCAGCACCGCCGGGGTGGCCAGGCCGTTCACCGCGGCATTGGTGAAGAACAGGGCGATGTCGGTGCCGAGGTCGTCCTGGGACCGAAGCCAACGCTTCCGCCAGGGCAGGCAGCGCTCGGCCACGGCCAGGAACAGGTACGTCAGCGCCAGCCAGGGCACGACGGAGAGGGCCGGATCGACGCCGGCCTCCATCGTGGCCAGGGTCCCGGCCACCGTCACGACCAGCGCCAGCGGGAAGGCCGCCACCGCGAAGGCGAGCGCGGCCCCTGCGAGCGCCGGCCGCGACACGCTCAGTCCACGTCTTCGGCCTGGGCCTCGCGCCGAGCGATCTCGGCGACCTCCTCGTCGGTGATCGGCAGATAGATGGTCGTCAGCTTGGGCGCCGCGTCCCTGGGGCCGGGCCTCAGGATGGCGACGACCGGGGCCTTGCCCCCGATCAGCTTGTCGATCTCGCCCTTGAACCAATCCTCGGACTCGGTGTCGTTCAGCATCTTGCCGTCGAGATTGGAGCGAATCTGCGTGACGGAGAAGCGACCCCCGGTGGGCGTCACGTCGAGCGTCGTGGAGTCCCTGAGGAGGCGCCGCGAGCAGGGCTTGGGGATCTTCGTGCTGTCGGCGGGCGTGCCTTCGGGCTTGGGGAAGTACTTGCGCATGTTGCCCTTCTCGTACGCGACCTCGATGGCCTTGCCAGCGGCGTCGTAGGATTCGAGCATGACGAAGGTCGAGCAGCTCGCCTGAGCCTGGGCCTGGGCGGCTCCGAGCATCAGGGCAGCGAGCGCGAAGAACGGGACGGTGAAACGCACGGCTTTTTCCTCCTCGAATCACGGCGGGCGCGCCGCGGGCCGGGATCGTAACGCGTCGCGAGCCCCCCGGAAGCACCGGGCCCGGGGGCGACGCGGATATGAGACCCCGTTTTGGACGCTGCGGCTCCCGTACTTGTTCAGGGTCCTCGGGCCTCCGGGCCCCACCGCCGGGGCGAGAGGGACTCCCGGGTGCCGGGTTTCGGGGCGAGCTGCGTGGTAGCTTCCAGTCGCCACGGCCCCAGCGCCGCGGCGAGGAGGTACCGATGAGACGCAGTCTTCTGGCGATGGCCTTGTTCGCGGCCCTGCTCTTCGCGGGTCCGGCGACGGTGAGCGCTGGCCATCACGAGGCCAGCAATCCCTGCAATCCCTGCGCGGCGAAGAACCCCTGCGCCGCCAAGAACCCCTGCAACCCCTGCGCGGCGAAGAATCCCTGCGCCGCCAAGCACCCCTGCAACCCCTGCGCAGCGAAGAATCCCTGCGCCGCCAAGAATCCCTGCGCC
>CAZYOL010000037.1:0-13237 GCA_964649065.1 uncultured Spirochaetales bacterium | reverse complement strand
GTCGAGCTCCGCCTTGATGCTCGCGTCGTGTGCGCCCTGCAATCCGAGCGCGGCGAAGAACCCGTGCAACCCCTGCGCGGCGAAGAACCCTTGCAATCCCTGCGCCGCAAAGAACCCCTGCAGCGGCAAGTACTAGCCGGGGCGCCGCCCGCCCGCTCCGGTGTCGGGGCGGGCGGCGGCTGGCCCCGATACTCGAGCCCCCTCAGCCGGGCTTGATGATCCGGCCTTCCTTGTCCTTGAAGCTACCGGTCACGAGCAGGACGAAGTCGATCAGCACCCAGATGCCGAGCCCCCCGAAGGTGATCAGCATCAGGAGGCCGGTCCCGACCTTCCCCACGTAGAAGCGGTGAACTCCGAAAGCTCCCAGGAAGAAGCAGAGCAGAATGGCGGGCACGAAGCCCTTGTCGCTTATGGCTTGACCTTCCATGCGCTTTTCATCCCCTCGTGTGGGGCCCCAGCTTCTGGCCGGGGTAGCAGACGATGCGCCCCTGGCCGTCGGCGAAGCTCCCGGTCAGAAGCCTGATGGTGACGATGAAGGAGTGGCCGAAGTCGGCCAACATGAAGAGGATGGCGAAGAGGATCTCGCCCACGACGAGGCTGTAGATCCAGCAGATCGTGAGGCCCAGGTCCAGCAGGCCTTCCAGCCAGCGGCCCAGGTAGAAATGCTGGACGCCCACGAAGCCGAAGATCCCGGAGAGGATTACCGCCGTCCCGTAGCTCTTGCCGGAGACGCGGGAATCGAGGGCGTCCGATTCGAGGCTCGTCTCGGGGCCCTGCACGGGGTGGACGGTACCGCTGCTGCCGCCGCGCGCGCAAGCGCCCGGGCAGTGGGCCCGCGCGCTCCTGGGCCCGCTAGTCGGGAGCCCCGTCCTCCCGGGCGTACTCCTCGATCTTCTGCTCCAGTTCGACGATCAGCTGGGGGAAGCCCTCGCGCTTGATCACCGAGCGCCAGTCGGCCCGGCGCAGCGTGAGCTCGCTGATCTTGCCGTCGAGCTGGACATCGATGATGCGCCAGCCGGACTCGCCCTTGCGCAGGCGATAGTCGAACTTGTGATCATCGTCCTCGGGGACGATCAGCTCGGTCTTGACCAGCAGCGTGCCGCGCGGCGCCGGCTCGTCGGCGACGATCGCGAAGCGCTCGCCGCCGAAGCCATCGAAGTTGTGGGCGTAGTTGGCCGCCGAGAGGCGGCGGGATAGCGCCACGAAGTCGACGCGCTCCGCCGGCGTCAGCCCGTCCCAGGCGGAGCCGACGGACATGCGCGCCATGAAGGGGAGGTCGAAGGTCTCGTCGAGCCGCCGGCCGATCTGATCGGTGCGGCCCTCGAAGCCGAGGGCATCCGCCTGCTGCATGCACTCGAGCAGGGTCTCGTGGAGGGACTCGACCACGGCCCGGGCCGCCGAGGAGTCGTCGAGGGGGCTGGCCCCGGCACCGGCAGCCTCCTCGTCCTCGGCGGGGGCCCCGTCCCGCGCGGTGCTCCCCGCGGACGTCGAGTCGTTGGCGGCCACGGTGTCCGCCGCCGCGGCCGAGGCATCGAGCGCCGCGGGATCGGAGCTGCTCGCCGGGCCGGAGCCCAGTGCGAAGGCACAGGCGAGAGCACAGGCCGGGAGCCAGCCCGCGGAACGGCTGCACGTCGGAGGTCGGGGTCGCATGGATCGGGCGGGAGGGTAACGGGTCGCGGGCGCCCCGGCGCGGCGAACTTCCCCCCAGGGGATCACAGCGGATGGACGGAGCGAGGATGGACGGAGCGAGGTCGGCCGCCTCGCCTCTAGCTCGCCTCGGAGGCCACCTGGTAGAGCCGCCACTCTCCGGGGATGCCCTTGAGGGCGTGGAGGCCCCGCTCCTGGAAGTCGATCCCGGAGCCGGCGACGAGATCCCGGACGGTGCTCGAGACCAGCACCTGACCGGGATCGGCCAAGCCGGCGACGCGGGCACCGATGTGAACGGCGATGCCCGCCACCCCGGACTCGTGCAGCTCGCACTCCCCCGTGTGCAGGCCGGCCCGCAGGCGCACGCCGAGCTCCCCCACCGAGCGGACGATGTCGCGCGCACAGTGGATCGCGCGCGCGGGGCCGTCGAAGGTGGCGAAGAAGCCATCGCCGGCGGTGTCCACCTCGCGGCCGCGGTAGCGCTCGAGCTCGTGTCGCACCCGCTCGTGGTGTGTGCTCAGCAGCTCCCGCCAGCGCCGGTCGCCGAGCTCCACGGCGCGCTGGGTGCTGTCGACGATGTCGGTGAAGAGGACGGTTGCGAGCACCCGGTCCGGCTCGACGGCTGCGGGCCTCGAGCCGGTCAGGAACTCCTGAATGCCGTCGAGCAGGGGCCCGGTGTCGCCGAGGAAGGGCAGATGGTCGCCCCCCGGCAGCTCCAGGAGCTGGGCGCCCTCGATGCGATCCGCCATGTAGCGGCCGGCCCCCGCGAGGATGACCCGGTCCAGGGTGCGGTGGACGACCAGGGTCGGCAGGTGGAGGGATTCGAGGATCGGCCGCACGTCGATCTTCTGGTTCATGCGGATGATGGCGGCGGCCTCGCGCGGGCTGGCGGCCTGGCGGCAGAGGCGGCCCCACTGCCGGCGGGTCCCCTCGTCCCCGGCCAGCGAGGGCGCGAAGAACTCCACGTCCCGTCCGCTGCCCCAGCTCTCCAGGATGCCCGCCTGGAGCCGGTCGAGCTGTTCGTCGCTGTAGCCCCAGGGATAGTCCGCCGAGCGGGAGAAGCGCGCGAAGGAGCCGAGCAGGACCAGCGCCCGGGCTCGCTCCGGGTAGGTGGCCGCGAAGAGGATGGACATGGCCCCCCCCTCGGAGATGCCGGCGAAGGCGGCCCGCTCCGAGCCCACCGCGTCCATCACCGCGCGCAGGTCGTCCATGCGCTCCTCCAGGGTGGGCACCCCGACGGAGCGGTCCGAGCCCCCGGTGCCTCGCTTGTCGAAGGCGATCACCCGCGAGAAGCTGGCCAGGCGCTCGACGAAACGCCTGTACTCCGGCCAGTCCCAGGCCACCTCCACGTTGGAGACGAAGCCGGGCACCAGGACGAGATCCAAGGGACCCGCTCCGACCACCTGGTAGGCGATGTGGTAGTCCCCGCTCCGGGCATAGCGGGTGCGGGCCGGCATCGGGGCGGAAGCTAGCCCGTCCCGTTGGCGGGGACCTCGCGAGGGAACGGCGGGTCCACGGCCGCCTCCGGGAGCGGGCCGAGGCCCACCGGAGGAGGCCCGGCGAAGCTCGAGACGACCGTGACCAGCAGCTCTCCGGAGCGCCGCCACCAGCCGGCCAGCGCGCGACCGTCGGCGACCGCCACCGACAGGGCCTGCCAGCCGTCGCGGCCGTGGCCCAGCAGCTCGACCGCGAGCTCCCTGGTGTCGCGCCGCAGCCCGATCCCCAGCGCCTTGAGGGCGCTCTCCTTGGCGCTCCAGAGCAGGGTGGCGATGGCGTCGCGCACGGGGACCTGGAGCTGGGAGAGGCGCTGCTGCTCGGCCGCGCCGAAGTAGTCCGAGACGAAGGCCTCGCTGCGGGCCTCGACCCGTTCCAGGTCACAGCCCAGCCGCTCCCCGCGCGGGCCGAGCGCGCACAGGCCCACCCCGGAGCGGTGGCTCAGGGAGAGCTCGAAGGGCGCTGCCGCGCCGTCGATCCAGACCCGCGGCGCTCCGAGCGGATCGTTGTCCACGCAGATTCGCGCCAGCGAGGACGGCGTGAGCGAGAGGCCCAGGGCCCGAGCCAGGGTGCACTTGGCGGTGAAGCGCCCGAGCCGATAGTCGTCGCGCCGGCGCGGGAAGCGGAGACCCAGCGCCCGCTGGCGCTCCTGCGGCGCCAGCCAGGCGTCGCCCTCGGGAAGCTCCGCCAGGCGGCAGGAGCCCCAGCGCAGCGCCAGGCGTCGGCCCATCGCCCCGGGTCTATCGCGAAGCGGCGAGCTCCGATGTCGGACGTCCGACAGGACCCGGACCGGCGCATCGGGGCCGAGGTCTGCCCGACGGGCTGTCGTGTAAAGGTCCGGAAAGCGGACGATTTCGACCCTCGCGCAGGGCTGGGACGGCCCGCGCCGGCAAAGCGGCGCTAGCATCTGGCCGACTCCGGGGACCGCGATGAAAGACGTCTGGCACCTTCAGGATCTCGACTGGCTCCGCGAGCTGACGAACGAGGAGCGCGAGAAGTTGCGCGCCGCCTCGATCCAGCGCCGCTACGACTCCGGCGAGATCGTCTTCATGCCGGTGGCGACGCCGAGCTCCGTCTATCTCCTCGAGGAGGGCCTGGTCCGGATCTACCGGCTCTCGGAGCAGGGCCTCGAGACGACCCTCGGCTACGTGCAGCCCGGCGAGGTCTTCGGCGAGCTGGCCGCCTTCGGCGACTTCCCCCGGGAGAGCTTCGCCCAGGCGGTGGAGCCCTCCCGCATCTGGAAGATCCCGCGCCGCATCTTCCAGCCCTTCGTCGAGTCGCGTCCCGGCCTGGTCTTCGGCATCTCCAAGCAGATCGGAGCGCGCCTCAAGCGGGTCGAGAGCCGGGTCGAGAATCTGGTCTTCCGCGACGTCCACGCGCGGGTGATGCTGGCCCTGCTCGAGCTGATGGAGAGCTTCGGGGCGCCGCGCCAGGACGGCAGCGTGGAGCTGGAGGTGCACCTCACCCAGGCCGAGCTCGCCACGCTGGTGGGGTCGACACGCCAGAGCGTCAACGCCAGCCTCGGCGAGCTGACCGAGCAGCAGCTCATCGGTCGCCAGGGCAAGCACATCACCATCCTGAAGCCCGACGAGCTGGCCCGGGCTGCCCGCGCCCCGCGCTAGTCGGCCGAGCGCCCCTCGAGGCTGCGCTCGATCCCGCGTTCCAGGGCCTCGACCAGGTAGGGGCGCAGCTGGGCCGGCTGGACGATCTGGTGCAGCGAGCCGACGCGCTGCGCCCGTCGCACGTCGTGAATGCGGTCGAAGTCGTCGGCGACCTCCCCGAGCTTCTCGGAGTGCACGGCCTCGTAGAGCTCGTGCCAGCGAGCCCGCAGGCGGCCGCGGCTCGCCTCGTCGGCCGCGGCGATCTCGGCCTCCAGGGCCTTGAGCCGCGCATCGGCGCGGGCCCGGCGATCGACGTCCGCCGAGAAGACCACGGCGGCCGCCGGAGCCCCGCCGATCACCGAGGCGTAGGCGCCCTCCAGGGCGGCCGCCTCGAGGTTGTCGTTCAGCGTGCGCGAGAAGACCACGTAGGCCCCCCCGTGGTAACGCCCCACGACGCAGAAGACGATCGGGCCGTCGAAGTTCACCACCGCCCGACCGATCTCGGCGCCGTACTCGAGCTGCAGGCGCCGCAGCGACTCGGGGGAGCCGTCGAAGCCCGACAGGTTCGCCAGAATGGCCACCGGCCTGGAGCCGCTGGCGGCGTTGATGGCCCGCGCGATCTTCTTCGAGGAGAGGGGAAAGAGCGTACCCGGCGTCCACTGCTCGGGTCCGTCGGCCGGCACGAAGCCGAGGCGCGTGATCGGCTGAGACTCGATGCCCAGCAGGCAGACCGGGATGCCGCCCAGGTGGGCGTCCCAGACCACCGCGACCTCCGCCTCCCGCATGTCGCGCCAGCGCTCCAGCGGCTCCCGATCGGCGTCGATCACGGCGCCCATCAGCCGGCGGATCGCGAAGGGCTTGCGCCGCCCCGGGTTGCGCTCGGCGCTGAAGAAGTCCCCGATGCGCTCGAAGCCCGAGTCTCCGTCGACCCGGTAGGGCGACAGCCGCACGTCCCGGTCGTGCGGATCCTGCGTCGTGGCCCGGCGCGGAAAGCGCTCTCCTGGCGCGACGTAGGCGTGCTCGTAGTAGCGGAGCAGGAGGCGGTAGGCGTCTGCCGGGTCGCGCGCCCAGTACTGCGCCTCGCCGTTGACTCCCATGATTCGCTCGTAGCCGCCGATGCCCTGGTGGTCCTCGGCGGAGACCCCGCCCGAGTAGTCGAGGGCCTTCTTGCCGGTCAGCACCATGGAGGCCTCGGGCGTCATGATCAGGATGCCCCGGTTGTGCATCAGCATGGTGGCCTCGGCGTTCCAGTAGGACTGTCCGCCCACGTTGATACCCGTGACGACCAGGTTGACCTCACCTCCCGCCTGGGTGAACTCGATCAGGCGGCGCAGGGCGGCCGCGGTCCAGTCGAGGTTCTCGGTCCCGCTGTCCATGGCGATCTTCGCCCCGGCGGAGACGGGGAACCACTCGAGGGGGAGCCCGAGCTGCTGCGCCAGGTCCACCGCGGCGATGATGCGGCGACACTCGGGCTCGGAGAAGGAGCCCATCTCTCGGCTCGGGTCGCCCACCAGCAGCACCCGCGCCATGCCCTCGGGATGCTTGTCGGTGAAGCTTCGGATCAGCCCGACGACCAGGTTCGCCGTGTTGCCGCCCGGCTCCCGATGCACCGGCTCCAGGCGTCCTTCCGCGTCGAGATCGTACTCCTGGAACTCGCCCGGCGGGAAGTCGCTGCGCGTTGCCTCGCGCGCCGGCGCCAGCATCTCGATCAGCTCGTAGGGATGCACCATGCCCCGCTGGCGCATACGGACGACCCGCTGCCCGTAGTCCGAGAGGGTCGCGATCGGACGGTCGGCGATCGGGCGCAGGTTGAGCGAGACCTCTCGCCCGCCCGGGCTGCTGAACTCCAGCACGCGCTCGACCAGCTCGCCGCTCGCGGCCTCGGGCATGCGCACCCGCAGCACGACCTTCTGGAGACCCAGACCCTCGGCGGCGGGGAGCAGCCGGTGCGCGATGGCGTGGATCTCGTCCATGGCCAGCTCGAAGGGCGGCCAGACGTAGAGCACCACGCGATTCCAGTGCAGGCGGCGGCGCGAGCTGCGGTGCGACTGGAACAGGCGGATTGCGGCCAGCGCCTCCAGATACTGACGCTCGAGATGGGGTAGGCCCACCAGGCTCCCGGTCTCGTCTCGCATCGGGGTCAGGTCGCGAACCTCCCCGAAGGCGAAGAGGCGCTCGTCCTTCGGGTTCTCCTGGGCCACGCCGTGGAACAGATAGACGTCTTCGACCGAGGGCAGGCGCTGGATCTCGAAGTTCGCGAGCCGCCAGAGCTGCAGGCGCTTGCCCATCATCGGGTGCAGGCCGCGGGAGACGCGCTCCTCCTCGAAGCCCTGCCCGCCGGGCCGGAAGGTGAAGTGCCAGAGCGAGCCCATGCGCTTCCCCGCGCCGGGTCTGCTCGCCACCACCACGATCCGGCGCACCGGGCGCTCGAAGTGGACCGCCGAGAGCCCCTCGCGCAGGCGAGCCGCCATGGCGTCGGCGTCCTCCGGGTCGCCCGCTTCGAGCTGGACGAACAGGTCGATCGCCAGCTCCCGCTCGGGCGGAACCTCGGCGGCGGCCTGCACCAGATCGGCGCAGGCCTCGTCGAGCCGGCTCGCGCAGGCGTGACTGACCAGGGCGCGAACCCGTCCGCCGCCCGGGTGCTCGTACTCCGCCGTGGCGAAGCTGCGCGAGCCCCGGCTGAAGCGGCGTGGCTCCTGGAGGCTGCGCATCCGGTAGTAGCGGCGCAGCAGGATCTCGAGGATCACCTCCCGGGACGCCGGCTCGGCGCCCTGGAGGCGCGGCACCAGGAGCGGCGCCAGGGGATGGGGACAGTCGACCAGGGCCCGCAGCCGCGGCGCCTGGGTGCGCCTCGGACCCTGCCGGTCCGCAGCGGCGAGCTGCGCCTCGACGTTGGCGTAGGCCTGGCCCTCGATCTCCTCGAAGAAGGGGCGGTCGAAGAAGCGATAGCGGACCTCGCGCGCCAGGTCGCTCAGGGCCTGGTAGCGCCCGCGCGTCACCGCGGCGATGCGGTCGAGCAGCTCGCGCTGGGCCAGGTCCGCGCTCTCGGCCAGCGCCTCCGCGTGATCGAGGCGCCGCTCGAGGATGCCCATCACGATGGCGGCCTGCTCGTCGCTGCGTTCGTGAGCCTTGCAGATCCAGAGCAGGGCCTCCTCGAGCTCCGGACTGCGTTCGAAGGCGTCCACGCCGTAGTGAGCGAGGGAGCGGCGCAGGCGGTCGACGAAGGAGCTGGAGACCGAGGCGGCCGCCGGGTCCAGCGAGCGCAGGTAGAGCAGCAGGTACTCCTCCGGCGTGCGCGCCTCCTCGCTGCCCAGCTCGAAGTCGGCCCTGCGTCGCTCGAAGAGGGCGCTGCAATCGGCGAAGACGGCGAGCAGCTCCTCCTCGCCGCGCCGCAGCTCGGGGTCGTCGGCGGGCAGCTCCGCGGAGAGTGCCTTGAGTCGCTGGGCGAGGCCGCGCGCCTCGCCGGGGTCCAGCTCGAAGCCCAGCATCAGCCGGCGCAGGTCCTCGAGCACGCCTGCGCAGGAGCTCTGGGCCGCCTCGCCCGGAGCCTCGCCGCGGGCCAGCTCGGCCAGGTCGATCGGCTCGCCGAGCCCGGTCTCCTCGCCCTGCGCCTCGGGCTCGAGCGTGAGCAGGGCGGCTCCGCTGTCGACCTGCACGTTGGCCGAGACGAGGATCCCGCGCACCACGCCGGAGCAGGGCGCCGCGACGGGAACCTCGGCCTTCATGGCCTCCAGGGTCGCCAGCCGGTCGCCGCGTTCGACCTTGTCGCCTTCCCGCACGTGGATGGCCAGCACCATCGCCGGCGTGGGCGATCGCACCATCCCGACGTCGTCGCGAGAGAGGCGGTGGGTGCTCCCGTCCACCTCGATCAGCAGCTCGGGACCGTCGCAGAGCGCCAGCACCGAGTAGCTGCGCGCGCCGATGCGGGTCCTCCGCTCGCAGGCTCCGAGCCGCTCGACCTGCGCCAGCACCGCCTGGCCCTTCAGCTCGACGCGGTAGCGGTCGTGCGCGAGGCGCCGGACGTGCGCGGCGTAGCGGACGCCGCGGCTGCGCAGCTCCACCTCGAAGCCCACCTCGCGGCGCAGCTTGAGCCGCCCGCGGGCGGCCGTGGCGTAGAACTGGGAGAGCTCCAGCTGGTGCTCGATGCCGTAGGCCTCGATCGCGGCCTGCACGAGGGCCACGTCCTCGTAGCGGTGGCTCAGGTGCTCCCCGCTGGCCGCGAGGCGATCGAGCCAGCCCACGTCGACCTGGCCCGACTCGACCTCGGGCCGCTGCAGCAGGTCCAGCAGGAAGCCCCGGTTGCTGGCCCCGCCGCGCACCACCAGCTTCAGCTCGAAGAGCGCCCGGCGGAGCCGGCCGAGGGCCTCGGTCCGGTCGCGCCCCGAGGCGATCACCTTGGCCAGCATCGAGTCGAACTCCGCCGCCACCTGGTCGCCCTCGACGTGGCCGAGATCGACCCGGACCCCGGGACCGCCCGGCAGGCGCAGCACCTCGATGCGGCCCGGGGCCGGCGCGAAGCCGCGCTCCGGGTCCTCGGCGTTGACCCGCACCTCGATGGCCCAGCCGCGTGGGGTCGGAGCCGTCCCCTCGAGCCGGCCTCCCCGCGCCACGTGGAGCTGCAGCTTCACCAGATCGACGCCGGTGATGCACTCGGTGACCGGGTGCTCGACCTGCAGACGGGCGTTCACCTCCATCAGGGAGAAGGCGGAGTCGCGCGGGTCGTAGAGGAACTCCACGGTTCCGGCGCCGCAGTAGCCGACCCGGGTGCCGAGTCGCGCCGCCGCCTCGCAGAGCTCGCGCTGCTGCGACTCGCTGAGGGCGGGGCACGGCGACTCCTCGATCACCTTCTGATTGCGGCGCTGCACGGTGCAGTCGCGCACGCCCAGGGCCCAGGTGCTGCCCTGCCCGTCGCCGACGATCTGCACCTCGACGTGCCGCGCTCCCTCGAGCAAGCGCTCCATGAAGACGGTGGCATCGCCGAAGCCGGCGAGGGCCTCGGAGCGCGCGCTGGAGAAGGCCTCGGCGAGCTCCGACTCGGTGTGGACGCGGCGAATCCCGCGCCCGCCGCCGCCGGCGGTGGCCTTGACCATCAGCGGATAGCCGAGGCGGGCCGCCTGGGCGCAGGCCTCCTCGAGGCTCTCCACCGGCCCGCCGCTCCAGGGCGCCACCGGCACCCCGACCTCCTCGGCGGCCCGCTTCGACCCGATCTTGTCGCCGAGAGCCCGCATCACCTCCGGAGAGGGCCCGATGAAGACCACGCCCAGCTTGCGGCACAGCTCGCCGAAGGCCGCGTGCTCGGAGACGAAGCCCCAGCCCACCCACGCCGCCTCGGCGCGGCTTTCCACCAGCGCCTGCTCCAGCGAGGCGTAGTCGAGGTAGCGGTTCTTCCGGCGACCGTCGGCGGGATCCACGAAGCTGGCCTCGCCGAGACACAGGGCCTCGTCGGCCTCGCGCACGAAGAGGGAGCGCCGGTCCGGCTCCGTGTAGAGAGCGATGGTGCGGAGCTCGCTCTCGCCCTCGCGCTGCAGCTCGCGCACGGCGCGGACCAGCCGCATGGCCGCCTCGCCGCGGTTGACGATGGCGATGCGCCGAAAGCCGTTGGACACCCTGGACATCCCGACGCTCCTCAGCCGAGCGCCGCTGCGATCGGATCGCGCAGCGCCGCCTCGAGGGGGGCCGGAATCGGGGTCGTGACGTAGCCCTCGACCCGCAGCCGAAGATTGCCCTTCGCGTCGAAGACCACCGCGTCGCAGGGCTGGCCCTCGCCCCTGCCGACGACGCGCACGGTCAGCTCTCCCCCCTCGTCCGGGGCCCCGAAGACGATCCGATCGACGCGCCGGGGCAGCCCCATGCGCCCGTGGGTCGCGATCTCCCCGACGCCGGCCGCCTGGAAGACGAGCTCGAGCAGCCGCGCCGGGGTGCTCAGCGGCCCCGGGTCGGACGCGAGCAGGGCCGGGAGCCCTGCCTCGAAGCGGCCCAGGACGTCCTCCCCGTCGCGCCAGGCCTCGGACAGCACCTGGAAGGCCGGACCGTGGAAGTAGACGCGGTAGACGTCCTCGGCGCCCAGGCTGCGGCCGGCCGGGCCGGAGCCCGCCGCGACGCGCTCCAGGGTCTCGGACTCCCCGCGCAGTCGCACCCGGCCCCGGAAGTGGAGCGTCTCCTGGGGCTCCTCCTGGCCGGGCAGCAGCCGGCTGCCGTAGAGCCCGCAGTCGGCGACGACCTCGTCTCCCTCTACCTCGAAGCGAGCGCGCAGCTCCGCCTCCCGAGGCTCGTCGCGGTAGAGCTTGAAGGGAGCCAGGAACTCCACGTCCTCGACGCCGGCGACGCGCAGGTCCGGGAAGAGCAGCCGGGCCAGCTCGACGAAGCCCTCGACCCCCACCACCCCCCGCAGGCCCGGCGTTCCGTCGATGCGGTGGTCGTTCAGAAAGGGCTGCGTCGGGGCCAGTGGCATCCGCGCGCACAGGCCCTGCTGCACGCCCATTCCCACCACGCGCCCGACCAGGGGGCCGCCTTCGAGCAGGGCCGGATCCAGGCCGCCGCTCTCGTCGCGCTCGGCGAGCAGCGCTCCGAGGCGGCCGGCGACCAGGATCTCCGCGCTCTGGCCCCCGGAGACGACCTCCCGCCGCACCACGGGGATGGCCGCGGCCGGAGGCAGCATGTCGATGCCGGCGCGGGCCATCACCTCGGGGATCGAGCCTCGCGAGGCCATGCCGATCTCGGCCCAGGCGGACCAGTCGATGGCCAGGGCGCGCGTCCCGCTGCCGGACCCGCGGTGCTGCGAGGCGATCTTGCAGAGCAGATCGTTCGCCGCGCTGTAGTCGGTCTGGCCGGCGTTGCCGAAGCGCCCGGCGATGGAGCAGAAGAAGACCACGGCTCCCACCTGCAGGTCAGCGAAGGCGCGCCGGAGATTGAACCAGCCGTCGCACTTGACGTCGAGGACGCGGTCGAACTCCTCGGGCGGCTTGTCGGGCAGCGCCCGGCTGCGCTCCAGGCCCGCGGCGTGCACCAGCAGGTCGATGCGGCCCGCTTCCCGGATCTCGTCGACCACCTTGGCCACGGACTCCGCGTCGGTCAGGTCGACCTGATGCCAGTGGGCCTCGCCGCCCGCGGCCGCCACCGCCCGCATCGCCGAGGCCGCTGCGAAGCGCCGCTCGATGGCCGCCAGCTCCCGCTCCACCTGCACCGGCGTGGCCCGCTCGCCCCCCGCCTTGAGGCGTTCGAAGATCTGCCGCTTCAGCGCCTCGAGATCGCTGTGGAAGAGCGCGAGGTCGGGATCGTCGAGCTGCGGCGGGGGCGTGATGTCGAGCAGGTGGAAGCGGCCCCCCCCCTGGGCGAGATCGGCCGTGATGGCTGCGACGATGCTCCCCGCCGCGCCGGTGACCACCACTACGGCGTCTTCGCCGAGCGCAATGCCCCCCCCGCCCTCCTCGAGCGGGCTCTCGACCAGCGCGATTCCGAAGCGCCGTCCGCCCCGAACGCCGACCTCGACCGCGCCGGGGTCCAGCAGCGTCTCCTCGATCAGCAGGTCGGCCGGCTCCGCGGTCTTCCGCTCCGCGACGAGGTCGACCGCCTTCACCAGGGCCTCGGGCCGCTCGCGGGCGAAGGCCTTGGTGAAGCCGCTGACGGCTCCGCCCATGGGATTGGAGGCCCCGGCCTCGTCGTAGCCGTGGGCCCCGCCCATGCGGGTCGCGCTGACCAGGAAGCGACCCGCTTCGGCGAAGTCCTCGTAGAGCTCGCGCATGGCGGCGTAGAGGAGCTTCACGCGCACGCGCAGGGCCTCTCGCCACTCGGGCAGCTCCAGCTGCTCCGGTCCGCCCTCGGCGTCGAGCGCCGGCAGCCAGTAGACGCCGTGGATGGGTCCCGCCTCGCGCCAGGCGCGCAGCTGCTCGACGAGGGCCGGAGCCTCCAGCGCCGGGTCGAGACGCAGCACCTCGACCCCGCGATCCGCCAGCCGTCGGCTCAGAGTCTTGGCGACCCCGCCCCGATCGGGCATCACCACCACGCGACTGCTGCTGGCCAGCTCCACGCCGGTCGCCTTGCACAGGTCTCGCGGCGGCCGCAGCACCGGTCGGGGCAGGCGCCGGGGCAGGGCGCGGGAGGCCTCGAGGTCGCCCGAGGGCGGCAGCAGCGCCGCCGCGGCCGGGGCCGCGGTCGCCCCCGGAGCCGCGGTCGCAGCAGCAGCGGCGGCGGGCGCCGCGGACTCGCCGGGCGTCCGCTCCATCACGAAGCGCACCGCGTGGGCCAGCGTCGGGTAGTCGCGCAGCGCCAGATTCTCGTCCCGCGGAATCCCGTAGGCCTCCCGGATCGCCGCGAAGGTCTCCGCCTGCTTCATCGTGTCGATCCCGAGGTCCGCCTCCAGGTCCAGCTCCGGGTCCAGCATGTCCTGCGGGTAGCCGGTCTGCGCCGACACGATCTCGAGCACGCGCACCAGGACCGGATCGGCGGCCGGGGCCGGCTCGGGGGGAGGCGCGGGCGTCTGCAGCGGCGCCGGCTCC
>CAZYOL010000036.1:0-26518 GCA_964649065.1 uncultured Spirochaetales bacterium | reverse complement strand
GGCAGCGGGCCCGCCGTGGGCGGCAGGTGCAGGCGGTAGCCGCGCCCCCAGCCCTCGACGTCGCGCTCGAGCGTCACTCCCGCGCCGGTCTGCTCCTGCGGCGCTTCCGCGTCGCTCTCCGCCGGGGGACGCGGCAGAGCAGAAGCACCCGAGGCCAGGCCGACCAGCGCCACGAGTCCGGAGGCGAGGCGGGTCGTTCGGCGAGGCTGCCGGCCCGTCACGACGCAGTCTCCGGAGCCACGCTCCGCCGCTGCCCGGCCAGCCGCTCGTTGGCCTCCGCGCCGATCCACTCGTCGAGGAAATCGATGCTCCTCGCGACGTGGCCTGCGCCGAAGAGGAAAGTGGCGAAGTGGCCCGAGTTCGCCCACCGCAGCTGGCTCTCCACGCCGACCCGGCGCAGGGCCGCCAGCATGCGCTTCGCATGGCCGCCTCCGATGAACCAGTCGAGGCGGCCGTGATAGAGGAACGTCGGCGGATGCCGGCGGCTCACGTGCGTCAGCGGAGAGGCCGCGCGGTATCGCTCCGGCTGCTCTTCTGCGGAGCCCCCGAGGAAGGAGCGCAGAGGGGGCACCGAGAACATCTCGGCGAGGTCGGAAGGGGCCCCTCCGATCACGACCGCCTGCAGGCGGCTCGAAGTTCCCGGATACCGCGTCGGGCCTTCGAGACCGCTCGTCGGCTCGGTGCTCGCCAGCAGGGACGCGAGATGGCCCCCCGACGAGTAGCCGAAGGCACCGATCCGCTCGGGGTCGATGGACAGCTCGTCCGCGTGAGCCCGCATCCAGCGCACCGCCTCCTTGAGGTCGTGCAGGGGGGCGGGGAAGGGGTGGCGCGGCGCCAGGCGGTACTGGGCGGCGACCGCCACGTAGCCGCGGCTGGCGAGCTGGCGAGCGATGCGCGCGACCTGGGTCTTGTCGCCGCTGACCCAGGCGCCCGGATGGACCACCAGGATGGCCGGCCGGAGACCGGGCAGGGCGGGGCGGTAGACGTCGGCTCGCAGGGCGCCGTCGTCGCGCTGCGCGTATTCCAGGTCGTGCGTCACGGTCGGCGCCTCTGGGCGGGGCCGGTTCACCGGCGCCTGCGCCGGGGCCGTTCGAAGTCCTGCACAGGCGGGCAGGATCGCGAAGGCACCCAGAGCGAGCAGGCTCTTTCGGGCGGGGGTGGGCAGGTTCATGACTTCATCCTCCGCCGCAACAGTGTCCGGCGTCCAGCCATTGTCAATATTATGTCGAGATTTTATTTGAACAAGAGATGTCGAAAATCTCGATTGGACTTGGACAAGGCTGGGAGGCGAGGCCCGGCGCGCTCGGTTCCGGGGGGCCTCCCGCCCGGGCGCCCGATGTCGGAGCGGTGTGACAGGGGAGCGGGGCGGCCCCCGCCCGGGCTCAGCGCGTTCTGGGGTCGGCCACCGGGTGGAGCCAGCGAAACGACACGGAGTCATCGAGGCAGGCGGGGAGACCGGTCTCGATCGAGCGGTGGCGCGGCTCGATCCCGAGCTCCTTCCACAGCAGGCCCGGCTCGACCGGGAGGTTCATGAGCCAGCCGCGGACGGCGTCCGTCGTGAACAGGGTCGGCCGGGGGCTGAGGAGCGATGCCCCTTCCAGCAGCGCGGCGCCGCCGAGCGCGATCGACGCCGGCATCCGAAGCACACGGGTCCGCGGATAGTGCTCCGCGAGGACTGCGAAGAATTCCGTCCAGGTGCGGGGCTCGTCGTCGGCTACGGGTGAGCTGCCCGTCCAGCCGCGCTCCGCGACGGCGATCAGGACCCTCGCTGCATCCTCCACGTGCAAATGGGAGAAGACCGTCTTGCCTGCGCCCGGGAACAGCACCAGCCCGCGCCGGAGCTGGTGGAACAAGAAGCTCCTCGCACCGTACACATGCGGCAGGCGTACGATCGCGAGCTTCATCCTCGAAGCGGCCTCGTGCCGGAGCGCGGCCTCGGCCTCGGCCTTGGCGACCCCGTAGCCGATGCCCGGCTCGAGAGGCGTGTTCGCTCCGATGGCGCTCCGGCGGCTCGAGTAGACGAAGAGGCTGCTCGCCAGCACGAAATGCTCCACCGCGGCCGCCCGCGCTGCCTTCATGAGATTCAGCGAGCCGCCCACGATCGTGGGACGAACCCGGTGGTAGCGCTCGAAGGTGGCGCGGGCCGCCAGATGGAACACGGTGTCGATGCCGCTCGTGGCGCGCTCGAGGCTGGCGGGCCTCGACAGGTCGCCGGAGACCAGCTCCGCGCCGAGCGGCAGGAGCATGCGACCCCGCTCGGGCCGGCGTACGAGGAGGCGCGGCCTCAGGCCTTGCGCCACGAGCTGACGCGCCACCTCGTAGCCGATGAAGCCCGTCGCGCCGGTCACGAGAACGTTCCGCATGCGCTTCCCAGTCGACCCCTGCGACCGACGGCGTCGCTTACTGGGCCTTCTCGAGGTTCTCCTCGGCGAAGCTCCAGTTCACGAGATGCTCGAGGAAGACCCGAGCGTAGGTGTCGCGACGGTTCTGGTAGTCGAGATAGTAGGCGTGCTCCCAGACGTCCATGCCCAAGAGCGGCACCCGCTCCGCGAGCAGCGGGCTGTCGGCATCCTTCGAGGCCTCGAGGACGAGATGGTCGCGCTTGGGGTCGTGAGACAGCCACACGTAACCGGAGCCGAACAGGCGCGTCGCCGCCTCGTTGAAGCGCTTCTCGAATCCCGCGTAGGACTCGAAGTCTGCCTCGATGCGCCGCGCCAGCTCCCCGCGCGGCTGACCGCCGCCTCGGGGGCTCATGCTCTGCCAATAGAAGCTGTGGTTCCAGACCTGGGCCGCGTTGTTGAAGATTGCGCCGGACGAAGTCCGGACGAGCTCTTCGAGGGTCTGCTGTTCGTCGGGCGTGCCCTCGATCAGGCCCCGCAGCTTGTCGAGGTAGCCCTGATGATGGCGGCCGTAGTGGAACTGCAGGGTCTTGGCGCTCAGGTGCGGCTCGAGGCCGTCCAGGGCGTAGGGGAGGGGGGGGAGTTCGAACTTCATGCTTCTTCCTTTCGTGATCGGCTCTTCGAGCACAGTAGATCGTGTGGGTCTTCGGGCATGCGCTTCGGCGCCCGAGAGGTCGACCGGCTTCCGGCTCTTCGCTGCCGGGCGCGTCGCGGCCCTCGCTCCTGACCGCGCCGCCACTGGCTGAACGACGCGACGGAGCCAGAGTCGGGACGCCGGAGCCACGGCCAGGGATGCAGCTCGACGACGTCCAGTCCCGCGCAGATCCGCTTCCAGCCCGGGACCGGCGTGAAAGTGGCAGCCAGAGGCTGTCCTGCCAGGACTTCTCTCGGCGAGCCGAGCCAGAGGCGAAGCGATCGTCGCGACGCCAGCTCGGAGAGGGTCTCGATGAGGAAGATCAGGCGCTTGGCCGAGAGCCTCCAGCGGGCGAGGAGCGCTTCGTCGAAGACGAAGAGGGCCGTGAGCTCGGGGTGGGCGGCCAGGGCCGGATCTTGCCAGCCGAGGGACTCCGCCGTGAGCCAGACGGCAGACGGCGCGCCCCGTCGCGTCGCAGAGCTCGGGCCCGCGATGCCGGACACATCCCCGTGTGCTTCGAGCTCGGGCGGCGCCTGACGACGCCGCAGGCTCTGGCGGGGCGGCCAGGCCTGGATCGGGCAGCGAGCGCGCAGCCCACACGCATCGCAGAGACCCGGGGAGCGCTTCTCGACCTGCCAGCGGGAGAAGCCGTAGGGCTTGCCGTTCGCGGTTCCCACGGTCCACTGCCAGCCCATGCGATTTGCGGCGCGCGATCCGTCGAGCAGCTGCTGGAAGAAGATCTCCTCGCCCGCCCGCCAGTCCGCGCCCGCCCGCACGCTCCACTGGGAAGCCAGCCACATGCGCGCCTGGTTCACGAGCCACCCGTCGCGGTGGAGCTCTCGCTGCGCGCGCTCGACGCAGGCCATGCCCTCCGGCCAGGGCTGGCGGGCCCCTGCGCCCCGGGGCGCCTCGAAGCGCAGCGCGTGCGCGCTCTTCTCGCCGAGCCGTCCGTACCAGTGGCGTGCGTACTCCTGCCAGAGGAGCTCGTCGCGGAACTTGACCACGTCTCGCTTCGGTCCGCCCTCCACGTGAGACCAGACCCGCGGCAGGGACAGCAGCCCGTGACGGATGTACGGAGACAGACCGGAGGCGCCCCTACGGCCCTCGGGCCAGACCTCGTTCCGGCGCGCGGCGTAGCCCGCCACGTCGAAGCCGGCGAGGGCGGCGTCGGCAGCCGCCTGGCCCCCGCGGAAGCGTGGCGAAGGCGGAGCGTCGTCGCCGACCAGGTGGCCCAGGTGTCGGCCCACCCAGAGCGCTGCGGCGTCGGGACCGGGCTCCGGAATCGGCAGCGGTCGCGAGCCCAAACGTGTCGAGATATTTCTGGACATCATCAGGCCATAACCTAGACGAGATATGAACGTCGGCTAGCTTCGGTTCATGGCAACCGCTTCACCGATCGACCAGAGACGTCCCCTCGGGGAGTCGCAACGAGCCAGAACCCGGTCTCCGGCGGCTGCGGAAGGCCGGCGCCAGCTGATCTACGAGCTGATCAGCGGCCTCAGCGGGCTCATCCTCGCCGTCTTCATGTGGGGTCACATGTTGCTCGTCGGGTCGATCCTGACCGGCGAGCGCGGCTTCGACTGGGTGGCCGGCGGGCTCGAGAGGATCTACCTCGCCCAGCCGACGGTCGTGGCGATCTCCGCCCTCTTCCTGGTTCACGCCGTCATGGCCAGCCGCAAGATTCCCGCCCAGCTTCGCGAGCGCCGCCGCATGAAGGCCCTGGCGCGAGGTCTGCGCGACCGGAACGCGGCGTCTTCGACTCATGCGCTCCGCTTCGAGCCTCACCTCGAGTCGATGCTGTGGATCTGGCAGGTGCGGACGGGCATGGTCGTGCTGGTTCTCGGGAGCTTCCACCTCGTCTTGATTGGACTCGACGTCTTGACCTCGCTCTTCGGCGAGCGAGTCGGCATCGAGGCGGGCAGCACGATGAGCCGCGTCGCGGGCGGGCTCTGGCCGCTCTACGGGCTGCTGCTGGTCTGCGTCGAGTTCCACGCCGGGGCGGGCCTCTACCGGCTCGGCGTCAAGTGGGGCCTGGCAGGACGCCTGTCCCGAAAGACGCTCTGGGCCCTCGAGCAGCTGGTCTTCTGGGTCTTCCTCGGCCTGGGCCTCCTCACGCTGGCCGTCCTCGCCGGCTGGCTCCCGGCGCCCCTTCGTTTCCTCGTGGGGTCCTGAGCATGGAGCGCATCGAGAGCACGGACGTTCTGGTGATCGGCGGCGGCCTGGCCGGGGAGCGCTGCGCCATCGAGGCGGCGACCGCCGGGCTGGACGTCATCCTCCTCTCCCTGGTTCCGCCACGGCGCAGTCACAGCTGCGCCGCCCAGGGGGGAATGCAGGCAGCCCTCGGCAACTGCGCCAAGGCGGAGGGCGACACGCCCACCCTCCACTTCCTCGATACCGTCCGAGGCTCGGACTGGGGAGCGGACCAGGAGGTCGCACGGATCTTCGCGGACGAGGCCCCCGTGGCGGTGAGAGAGCTGGCCCACTGGGGGGTGCCCTGGACCCGGGTGCGACCCGGCCTCAACACCTACTTCCTGCAGGGGGAGAAGGTCGAGATCGAGGAGCGGCCGGAGAACGCGGGCCTGATCATGCACCGCAACTTCGGCGGAACCGCCAAGTGGCGCGCCTGCTACGCCTCGGCGGGCACCGGCCACTCGGTTCTCTACGCGGTCGACGGCGAGGTGCTTCGGCTGGGCATCGACGTGCGCGACCGGGCCGAGGCCCTCGCCCTGATCCACGACGCCGGTCGCTGCTGGGGAGCCGTGGTCCGTTGCCTCCGGAGCGGCGCCCTCCACGGCATCGTGGCCCGGGCCACGGTCATCGCAACGGGCGGCCACGGTCGGATCTACGGCTCCTACACCACGAACGCCACCATCAACGAGGGCACCGGTGCCGCCATCGCCCTGCGCGCCGGTGTGCCTCTCGGCAACCTGGAGGCGGTCCAGTTCCACCCGACGGGCCTCGTGCCCAGCGGCATCCTCGTCACCGAGGGCTGCCGCGGCGACGGCGGGCACCTCTTGAATCGCGACCTCGACCGCTTCCTCGTGGAGCTCGAGCCCGAGAAGCAGGAGCTCGCCAGTCGCGATGTGGTCTCCCGCCACATGATGCAGCAGATCAAGGACGGAAAGGGCGTCGACAGCGGCTTCGGCCCGCACCTCTGGCTCGACCTGCGACACCTCGGAAAGAAGCACCTTCGCAGCAAGCTGCTCGAGGTGACCGAGATCTGCCGCGACTTCGCCGGCATCGACCCGGCCCGGGAGCTGATTCCCGTCCGGCCCACCCAGCACTACTCCATGGGCGGCGTGCGAACCAACAAGGACGGGCAGGCCTACGGGATGAAGGGGCTCTTCGCGGTCGGGGAGGCCGCGTGCTGGGACCTCCACGGCTTCAACCGGCTCGGCGGCAACAGCCTGGCCGAGACCATCGTCGCGGGGCGTTTCGTGGGACGTCAGGTCTGCCGCTTCGCGGCGGAGTCGAGCCTCGACGTAGAGCTCGCCCTGGCCCACCGCTTCCTCCACGAGGAGGCGCGCCGCATCCGTAGCTGGATCGAGCGACCCTCGATCGGCCCGAGCGTGTTCGAGATCCGCGATGCCATGGCCGAGACGATGGTCTCGCAGGTGGGCGTGTTCCGGACCGGTGCCGAGCTCGAGCTCGCCGTGAAGGACCTCTCGAGCCTGATCTGCCGCCTCGAGAAGGTCGGACTCCGGTCGAGCCCGCGCGGTATGCACCCCGAGCTCACCGCGGCGCTGCGCATCGAAGGAATGGCCCGCCTCGCGCTCATCACTGCGATCGGTGCCCTCGCCCGTACGGAGAGCCGAGGGGCGCACTGCCGAACCGACTACCCGCGCCGCGACGATGCCCACTGGCTCAATCGCTCCCTCGCGCGCTGGCCCGATGGCGCCAGCGAGCCCGTCCTCCGCTACGAGCCCGTGGGTCTGCTCGACCTCCCGCCGGGAGACCGCGGCTACGGGAAGAGCGAGCGGATCGAGCTCGATGTGTCGCCGGGGATCTACAACGAGGAGGTCGCCGACCGTCAGGAGCGCGAGGGCTGGCTCCCGACCCAGGAGCCTCGGGGTTCGCGCATGCGCTGGAATGCGTGGCAGGGGACCCGCCACAGGGACACGCCAGAGGGGAGCGAGTGATGGCCAGATCGGCAGATGGCGCGCGGCGCCTGCGCTTCGAGATCTTCCGCTTCGATCCGAGCGATTCGGACACCCAGCCTGCCGTGCAGGCCTTCGAGCTCGAAGAGACTCCTTACATGACCCTCTTCATCGCGCTCAACCGGATCCGCGAGGAGCAGGACCCCAGCCTGCAGTTCGACTTCGCCTGCCGTTCGGCCGTCTGCGGGTCCTGCGGAATGCTCGTGAACGGCCGGCCCGTGCTCGGCTGCCAGACCCTGACCGCCGACCTCCCCGAGACCATCCGCCTCCACCCCCTTCCCGGCTTCAAGCTGATCGGCGACCTCTCGGTCGACACCGGGACCTGGTTCCGCGGCATGGCCGAGCGGGTGGAGAGCTGGATCCACGAGCGCAAGCCCTTCGACGAGGGGGCGCCCGAGGAGCGCATGGACGACGACCTGGCGCGCGCAATCTACGAAGGGGAGCGCTGCATCGAGTGCGGCTGCTGTGTGGCGGGCTGCGGCGTGGCCAACGTGAACCCCGACTTCGTCGGCCCTGCAGGCCTCAACCGGATCGCCCGCTTCATGACGGATCCGAGGGATCAGCGCTCCGAGGAGGACTGGTTCGAGGTGGTGGCCGACGAGAATGGCGTCTTCGGCTGTGTGGGGCTCATGGCCTGCCACGATGTCTGCCCCAAGGATCTCCCGCTGCTCGAGGTCTATGCCTACCTCCGCCGCAAGGCCCTGGCTACCGGGCTGAGGAAGCGAAGCGATCTCGTCCAGCTCGAGACAGGAGCGTAGGAAATGGGCCGAGGGAAGCGGAGAAGAGCGGATCGCAGCCAATCGCGGCCCCGCGTGGTCATCCTCGGCGGGGGCTTCGCCGGGCTCCACACGGCCCAGCACCTGAAGCGCGCCGCGGTCGACGTCACGCTGATCGACCGGCGGAACTTCCATCTCTTCCAGCCGCTGCTGTACCAGGTGGCCACGGGGGGGCTCTCACCCGGCGACATCTCCTCCCCGATCCGGTGGGCGCTGCGCAGGCAGCGCAATGCCCGTGTGCTGCTCGGCGAGGCCTCCGACATCGACGCGCGCCGGCGCGCCGTACTCCTGCAGGACGGCGAGGAGGTCCCCTACGACATCCTCGTCGTGGCCACCGGCGCCCGGCACCATTATTTCGGCAACGAGGACTGGGAGCCGCGAGCGCCCGGACTCAAGAGCGTCGAAGACGCAACCGAGATGCGCCGCCGCATTCTGCTCGCCTTCGAGCGCGCGGAGCGGGAGAGCGATCCCGCCCGGCGTCGGGCCCTGCTGAACTTCGTGATCGTCGGCGCAGGACCCACCGGGGTGGAGCTGGCCGGGGCGATCTGTGAGCTGGCGCGGGACACCCTGCGTCACGATTTCCGGAGCATCGATCCCCGGGAGGCGCGAGTGCTGCTCGTCGAAGCGGAGGATCGCGTCCTGCCGCCCTACCGCCCGAGCCTGTCTTCCAAGGCGCAGCGTGCCCTCGAGCGGCTGGGAACCGAGATCCGGCTCGAGACCCGGGTCGAAGAGGTCCGGCGGGACGGTGTCGTCCTGGCATCTCGGGGCCGACGGGAGTTCCTGCCCTCGCAGTGCCTGCTGTGGGCCGCCGGCGTGCGAGCCTCCCCCCTCGCCCTCGTGCTGCAGAAGGGCGCAGGCGCGAGCCTCGACCGGGCCGGGCGTCTCGAGGTCGAGCCGGACTGCTCTCTGCCCGGACACCCGGAGATCTTTGCCATTGGAGACATCGCGAACTTCACTCCTCGGGGAGGCAAGCCCCTGCCCGGTGTGGCGCCGGTGGCGATGCAGCAGGGACGCTACGTCGCGCGAGTCATCCGGCGGCGCGCGAAGAAGCGTCCGGTCGGGCCCTTCCGCTACCGGGACAAGGGCAGCCTGGCCACCATCGGGCGACGTTCGGCCGTGGCCGATTTCGGCTGGATCCGCTTCGGCGGCCTGCCGGCCTGGCTGCTCTGGTCGGCCGTTCACGTCTTCTTCCTGATCGAGTTCGAGAATCGCGTGCTCGTCTCGATCCGCTGGCTCTGGAACTACGTGACCCGGAATCGCGGCACACGGCTGATCACGGGGCCGACGGAAGAGAGCTGAGCCCCGTCTCTCACCCGCCCGGTTGGGCGACGAAGCCTCGGGAGCTGTCATGGAATCCTGGCTACATACGGCCTCGGCACTGCTCGTGGCCGTAGCCTTCGGCTCGATGGTCTTCTTCGCTTCGGTCGTCGCTCCTCTCGCCTTCACACGTCTGCCGGCAGAGGTCGCCGCGACCTTCGTGCGCCAGCTCTTCCCGGCCTACTACGCGTCGCTGGGAGCGGTCACGGCGGCTGCAGCTCTCCTGGCGCTACCGTCCGCGCGCGTGCAGGCGGCGATCCTCCTTGTCATCGCGTTGGCTTTCGCCTACGCCCGCCAGGTCCTCATGCCGCGCATCAATGCCCTTCGCGACCGCGAGCTCGCCGGCGACGCCTCGGCCGCCCCCGGCTTCCGCGCCCTTCACCGCCGCAGCGTCCTCCTCAATCTCACGCAGATGCTCCTGCTCCTCCTGCTGCTCGTGCTGGAGCTTCAGTAGCTCTCCGACGCTCCGTCCGCTCTGTCGGACGCGCCTGCCGAGCTGGCCCCGGCCTCGTTCACGACGCAATCGAGCTGCTCCTCGACGTCACGCCGGAGAGAGTCCTCGTCTCCGCCTCGGCCCTCTTCCACCTGCATCGCCAGGCCGAAGAGCAGCGAGAAGAGCGGCTCGTCGCCACACTTCTGCGCGATCTCCACCGCCGATCCATCTCTCAGTCGCTCGCTCCAGGCCTCCCGAACGATCCGCCAGTAGCCTCGGGTTCGCTCCCAGTAGAGGTCTCCGGCCGAGAAGTCGAAGGCGTCGAGGCGTTCGTAGCGAGCGACGCCGATCTCGCGCGCGACCGGGCGCTCGCCCTGTGCGGGCCGTCCGGGGCGGTCGATCGCCAGCTTCAGATTGTCCTGCTCGTGGACCCAGCCGGTCGGCTGCACGGTGATGCGATTGGTCCCTTCGAGCACATCGTAGTCGTCGCGCACCGTCCGTTCCCGGCGCGGCAGCGGGCGCCAGCGCTCACCGGAGGTCCAGACGGACTGCTCCGGCCGGTGCGCCCACGACCCGAGCAACGTGTAGCGGGGGGTGTCGTCGACCTGGTAGACCGTCTGCGACCAGCGGCCCTCGGCCTCGGAGACCGCGATCGACTCCCAGCTCCACTGGCCGTGCCCGTCGTAGACGAAGATGCGTTCCGGCTCGTAGCGCCAGTCCTGGCGCCAGTGCTTCTGTACGAAGGGGCCCTGGGTCTCGCCCTGCTCGTCGACGACGTACATCACCAGGATGTGCTGGAGACTCACGAAGCCCGGCTCGTCGCGAAGCAGGTAGACGCGCTCGGTGCCCCAGGAGCGGTACGGCTGCGCCGGCCGGTCGCCCTGGAAGACGATCGTCTCGAGAAAGTCGAACTGCACGCGGTAGTCGCCCGCGAGCGCCCGGATCGCGGCGCGGTCGCGCTCCGGCGCGCTGCGGCCGGAGGCCTGGAGAGCCGTCCAGGCCGGGTCCGGCTCCCGCGCCAGGGATACCGGAGCTCCGGTCGTCGTTCCGCCCCGCAGCGAGACGCTCGGCTCGGGATAGTCGGGCCAGGCGAACACGTAGGGGCGCGCGGAAGACTCCGACGGGACCGACGCCTCGGCCCGCGCGTCCGGCCTCGTGCCCGTCGCGGCGCAGCCGGCGCAGAGCGAGGCCGCCCCTAGCGCTGCCAGCAGCACCCAGCGGGCGCGACCGGGCCGCAGGCCCTGCCTCGTGGGGCGCGAGGAAGGCGATACGCGTCGCCGGCTCGCCGGCACCGGGAGGTGGCTTCTCGTCTGCATTGGCCTCCAACGTACCTGCGGGGCATCGAGCGGCACGCCCCGGCGGGGATGCGCCGCGGAGCAAGGCCCCCGGCTGGGCTTCGGGGCGGAGCGGATCGCTCTCGCCTGCACCAGGCGCCGTCGATCTCATGTCAAGATTTTAATTGCTTAAATCTGGACATCAGGTAGCCTCGCGCCATGCCGAATCGGGACTCCTGCGAGCTGCTGTCCGGCCAGGACGCGGCCTTCCTGGCCATGGACGGGCCCGGCCATCCGATGCACATCGGCGCCCTGGCCCTGTTCGAGCTGGACGGCCTGGACCCGAGCCTGCTTCGGCCGGAGCTCGACCGCCGTCTCGCCCGAATCCCGCGCTTCCGCCAAAGGCTTGCCCGCCGGGGCTTCGGGCGCCGTCCCAGCTGGCAGGAGGTCCCGAGCTTCGAGGCCCGGGACCACATCGAGGAGCGCAAGCTCGAGCTCCGCTCCGACGGGGCCGAGCTCGCGGAAGCCCTGTCGGGCCTGCTCGCGGCCCCCCTCGATCGCGCTGCGCCGCTCTGGCGGGCCTGGGTGATCTCGGGGCTCGACCAATCGACACGGATCGGTGTATTCGTGGTGGTGCACCACTGCCTGGTCGACGGGGCATCGGGCGTGGCGCTGCTTCGCGACGTCCTGACCGGCCAGGGCCCTCCTCCGGCGGCGCAGCCGGCGCCTCGCGCGCGCCTGCGGCCGAAGCGGGCCCTCTGGCCCCTGCTCTCGTTGCTCGCGCGCATCCTCCGCAGGACGACGCCTACCCCCCTCAATGGCCCGCCCAGCGCACGCCGGGAGCTCGCCTGGACGGATCTGGACTTCCGGGGGCTGCGCAGGATCGCCACCCGGCACGGGGGCTCGACCAACGATGCCCTCCTGGCCCTGGTGGCAGGCGCGCTGCGGCGCTGGCTCGTTGCCTCCGGCCGCGCGCCCGAGCGCACCCGGCTGCGCGCCTTCTGCCCCGTCGACGCCCGGCGCGGCACGGGGGAATGTGGGCCTGGCAACGCTCTCGGGGCATGGCTCGTCGACCTGCCCGTGGACTGTGCGGAGGCCGCCGAGCGCTTTGCCCGCATCCGCAACGCGACCGCCGGGGCGAAGCGCGGGCGCTCGGCTGCGGCCGTGGAGCTGCTCGGCCGGCTGAGCGACTGGATCCCGCGCGCCGTCGCGGGCCTCCTGATGAAGCTCGCGGGCCGCTGGCGCGCGTACAACATCGTCGTCAGCTTCGCGCCCTCCGTGCGCACGCCACTGGCGCTGCCCGGAGCGCGCGTGATGTCGCTCTCGGCCTTCGCGCCGGTCTTCGCCGGACAACGCTGCTCCGTTCTGGCCCTCCGCTACGGAGACACGCTCCGCCTGGGCATCACCGGAGCCTGGCCGCAGCGCGGTGCGGCCCGGGCGATGCGCGAGGCCCTGGAAGCCGCCTACGGCGAGCTCCGGGAGGCCCCCGCCCGCCCCTCGGAGCGGCCTCGAGACCCGCCGGCGGCGCGAGCGGCCCCGGTGCTTCGAGCGGCCTCGGGGCCTCGGGAGGGCGGCGCGAGCCCGTCGCGGAGCTCGGCGCCGAGCGCTGCCGAGGCCTCCTGACGCGCCGCGTACGCGTCCCGGCCTCCTCCCCGAAATCTTCACGAACCCGAGGCCTTGTCGCTCTTGACCGATGACGCGCCGCGTCTAGTCTCCGGAATGCTCGGGTTTCGCAGCGCGCGGGAGGGGGCCGTGTTCGAGGAAACCTATGCCGAGACCCTGCGGCTGGACGACGGCACGCTCGTCCGGCTGCGGCCGGTGCGACCGGAAGACCGGGGCCACCTGGCCAGGGGCTTCACGCGCCTGTCCCCGGCCTCGCGCGTGCGCCGTTTCCTCACGCCGAAGCCGAGGCTCAGCGAGGCCGAGCTCCACGACCTCACCGAGCCCGACGGGCATCGACACTTCGCCCTCGGGGCGATCCTGCTCGGGAGGGATGGCGAGGAGACCGAGGGCATCGGCGTGGCCCGCTTCCGGCGGCTGAAGGGACAGCCAGACGTCGCCGAGCCCGCCGTGACGATCATCGACGCCTACCACGGTCGCGGGCTGGGGAGGGCGCTCGGCGAGCGCCTGATCCTGGCCGCTGCCGAGCAGGGGGTGAAGACCTTCCGCTTCGTCCTGCGCACCGAGAACGAATGGATCCGGGAGCGGATCCGAGAGAGCTTCGCCGGGGCGCGTTTCACGACCGGGCCCTCCTTCCTGGGCGTCGAGCTGCCACTGCCCGAGGCGGCCATCGTGCCCGCGTGCTTCGCCTCGGTCCGCAGCGCCGCCTAGCGGGGGCACGGCCGCTCAGAGGTTCCGGTAGCGATTCAGGTCGAGGAGGCCCGCCTCGATCGGCCGCTCTCGCCGGAGCTCCTGCTGGATCCGGTCGAAGGAGGCCCAGAAGCGCGGGCTGGTGCGGCGCACGCCGAAGCGGTCGACGAAGGCCTGCAGGGACTCTCCGTCGGCGACGCGCCGCAGCTCGTCGACGAAGGTCTCGATCGATTCGAGCTGAACCTCGAAGAGGAAGTTGGGGTAGCTCCCACGGACGCCGCGGGCGATGGTCAGCACGTCCTTCTCGGGCTCGAGGCGCTCCTCCTCGCCGAACATGCTGGCCACGTTGGTGTGGGCCCGGTCGTGCAGCAGGGTGTAGAGGGCATCGCCCTGGGCAGAGCGCACGCGCAGGAGCGAGAGCTCGGGCAGGGGCGCCACCCAGGGCCCCCGGAGCCCGGCCAGGGCCTGGAGGGCCCGCTCCGCGCGGCGCTCGACGGCGGAGGCGTCCGGGCGGTCGCAGGGCGGCGCCGGGCAGCGGTTCAGCAGGTCCGGCGGCCCGGCCAGGCCGGCGTCGCGCTCCAGCAGCAGCTCGATCAGCTCCGCCTTCGGGTCCTCGCGACGGAAGGGGATGCGGGTGCCGTGCCCTTCCGATCGGATGCGGTCGACCTCGTAGCTGAGATCCTCGGTGGCTCCTTCGTACCACGAGGCTCGGATCGCCTCGCGCTCATCCTCGGGAAGGAAGGAGAGGAAGAGGGTCTCGGACTGCATGCGCAGGTGGTCCATGTAGAGGCGCGTCGAGACCTGGTGGGTGACGTTGCCGAAGACGTCGAAGCCGGCCACCAGGTCGTAGTAGATGCGCTCGAAGATCGGGAAGTCCATCACCCAGGCGGTCTCGGGGATGGCACCCAGGAAGCCGAGCTCGACCATGGCGTTGTCGAAGTTGCGGAAGACGGTCAGCTGAGCGTTCCGGTTCCAGCCGTCCCCGTCCCAGAGGAAGTCGAGGGTCGGGCCGAGGCGCTCCGGGTCGAGCCGGTCGTAGTAGGCCCGACGCTTCTCCAGGTACTTCCGCTGTTTGAGCGCGTACTCCAGCCACAGCTCGCCGGGCTTCCAGCCGCTTCCGTGCGCGGCAGGAAGGCTGAGGAGATCGCGGGTCTCCTCCAGGTAGTCGGGGTAGAGCACCGAGGGATCTGCCTCCGGATCGAGAAAGGCCACGAAGAAGCGGTCCTCGATCACGTCGACGGCGACCTGCCCGTAGCAGACGGGCCCCCGGATGAAGGTCATCACGAAGTAGCGAGCGTCGTCCAGCAGGAACCGGTAGCGGGAGCGCGCGGGGATCTGGTCGAAGCTCGCGAAGGGGTTGGAGGCCTGCTTCCGGTCGTAGCCCGGGAGCCGCGTGGGCTGCCAGTCCGACTCGAGGAAGAGCTCGGTCAGGCGCCGGAGTCTGTCTTCGTCGAGGGCGTACACGATGTGGGTCTTGTGCAGAATGGCCTCGTCCAGGGGGACCAGGCGATAGAAGACGCGGTCGACTCCGGGATCGTCGTAGGGGCGTCGGCTCGCGATCTCTTCCACCGGGGCGCCGGGCGCCGTGCGGGAGCGCACGATCCGGAAGAAGGGGCCCTCGGGCAGCTCGCCGAAGTAGAGGTGGGCGAAGACCCAGTGCTCGTAGAGGTAGCGGGCGGTGATGCGCTGCTTCAGCGACTCGCCGTTCAGGAAGGCCTCCCAGCGCTCCACCTGGGCAGCGGCTCGGGCGGGGATGGGCGCCGGCGGGGGCGGAGGAGCGCCTTCCGCCACCCACTGTGTCAGCGTGCGGAGCTCTGCTTCGGAGAGGGGAGCCATCCCGTACGGCATGCCGCCCAGGGGCTGGTGCCGGGCATAGCTGTCGAACTCGTCGGGCTTCGGGCAGGTGAGCTCGCGCCCGATGTCCATGGGGAACTCCTCGGGCAGCTTCGAGTCCGGCGCGAAGGGCTGGGCCCGGCCCAGGGCGAGCATCCGCAACAACAGCGCGCCGTCGCCCGATCTCGAGGGCTCGAGAACCGGGAAGAAGCCGCGCTGGCGCCATCCGGTGGTGCTGCGCTCGTCGATTCCCAGCCGCGTGGGCTCTGCCGCCAGCAGGCGGGTGGGGGCGTAGACGGCGCGTTTCGTGGCGCCGCGATCGGCTCCCGCGTGGGAGGAGAGGAGGAGCTGGCAGGGCGCGTCGTAGCAGCCGTGGCACACCGCACAGCGGCCTTCGAGCACCGGCGCCACGCGCTCCCGGTAGGTAGCGGACACCGCCGGACGCTCGAGCGGAGCCGCCGGTCCCACCGGCTCCGCGGTGCAGTCGATGCCGAACGCAGCGACAGCGAGCAAGAGGGCGGCGTGCGATGTGCGGATGTGGGCCAGAAGGGTCTCTGATCGGATGGCGCAACCTAGCTCAGCGTCTCCGGGCCGGCTGGCCCTCCGGAGCCGGGACCTGGATCCGGTCGACGGCGGGGAGTGTGATCGGGCCCGATCGCGGGAAGCGCGGGGGTGTTCGGATCGTTCCGCCAGCTGCTAGACTTCGCCGCGCAACAGGCTCGATCCCTCTCGAGATTCCACCGAGAATCGGCATGGCAGACCTTTCGGGGATCCGGATCCCGGATTCTGGACCTGGGTCTCGCCAGCCCTCTCGCGGCACTGGGGTGAGATCCGTCTGGATGCCCTCGTGGCTTCCACGAGGGCGAGGAGTTGCAGAGAAGGAGCTCATTCCGTGACGAAGAGACATCGCATCCAATTCCCTCCCGCGGATGTGCGTGAGCTGTGCCAGGACCAGGTCTACTTCTACCTGATGAACGGCGAATCGAGGGAGAAGATTCGCCTCCACGACTACGATCGAATCTTCGATGTCCCCGGGCTCTACGAGCAGGTCGTCTACGAGCGCTTGAAGTGCCAGTCGCCGGCGACCGTGGTCGATGTGCTGCGCTATGCCGTCTCCCAGTGCCAGCAGGGGCTGAACGAGCTGCGCGTCCTCGATCTCGGTGCCGGAAACGGGATGGTCGGCGAAGAGCTGAAGAATCAGGGGGTCTCTCGCCTCGTCGGCGTGGACATCATTCCGGAGGCGCAGGCGGCGACCGAACGCGACCGGCCGGGGATCTACGATGCCTACTACGTCATGGACTTCTGCTCCCTGGGCGAGGACGATCGCGACGAGCTGAGAACCTGGTCCGTGGACTGCCTGACCTGCGTCGCGGCACTCGGCTTCGGAGACATTCCGACGCGCGCCTTCCTGGAGGCCTTCAATCTGGTCGGGAAGGACGGCTTCGTCGCCTTCAACATCAAGGAGTCCTTCCTGGATCGCAGCGACGATTCGGGCTTCTCGCAGCTCGTGCGGGAGCTGATCTTCTCGGAGTACCTCGACCTCTATCACCTACAGCGGTATCGGCACCGCTACTCCATCGAGGGCGAGCCCCTCTTCTACTTCGCTCTGGGAGGCAGGAAGCTCGGCGACGTGCCGCCGGAGTTCGTCGAGGCCCTCGACCTGCCGGAGCCCTAGGCAGGCTTTCGCCACTCGTCATACCCCGTCTCGTGTCGCGCCCGGCTCTCTACAGTGGAGCGCGGATGCCGAATGGGCGAGGGCTTGCCAGGTTCCTCTCCTACCCGCCGCGGTCGCGGAAGCGCCTTCGCCGCTGCGACGGCGAAAGCGAGGAACTCAATTTCCGGGATGGGAATCCCGCCAGTCGACCCTTGTCTTGGCGTCTGGCCCCGAGGGGTTGCGGGCAGCGCTCGCGGAGGGATTCCCGGCTGGGCTGATCGATGCTCGGCCCGGGGGGTGTGCCCTTGCACCGGATCTTGCTCGAGACGCTGGAGGGACGCGCATCCCTGCGCGACCCTGCCCACATTGCCCATCCGCGCCGGCCCGGGAACTGGATTCCCACCGGGCACAGGAGAGAGCCGCAATGAAGCGCCACGCTCTTCTCGTCGTCTTCGGCAGCCTGCTGCTCACGGCGCCGCTCGTCTCTTCGGGCGAGGACGCACCGGAGGCGGGCCCGGGGACCGGCGCCTGCCACGCCGACGTGCAGCGGCTCTGCAGCCAGGCCAAGGGGACTCCCGGCGGCGTGGGCCGCTGCCTGCGCGAGCACCGGGAGGAGCTGAGCCCGGGCTGTCGCGAGCAGATCGACCAGGCTCGCGGCGCGGCGCGGGGCCGGCGCGCCGAGGTCGAGAAGGCCTGCAAGGACGAGCTGGACCGCTTCTGCGCCGAGGTCGCTCCCGCGCGGGGAAGGATGCGCTGCCTGCGCCAGCACGAGGCCGAGCTCTCCGACGCCTGCCGCGGAGCGCTACCCGAACCCGGAATGGGCCGCGGACCTCGCTAGGTCGGCTCGGTCGGGGAGCCGCGTCGCAGACGAAGCCCCAGGATCCTGGTGATGGTCTGGAGGCGGGTGCGGTTCGAGAGGAAGTGGTGGCCCTGGGCCTCGTGGGGCGCCCTGACGCTGGGGGTCCTGGGTCTGGCGTTGGCTGCGGCCTACGCGCCCCTTCTCCGCGGAGATCCTCGTCGAGAGGTCCTCGTCCAGATCGTGCCGGAGGCGCAGGCCCCGGATGCGGGCTGGGCGCGTGCACTGGCGCAGCTCAACAAGGAGGACGTCACCTTCGCCGCCTGGCTGGTCTCCCGCCATGCCCGCACCTGGCTGACCCGTCCGTGGCAGCTCCTCGCCACGGAGCAGTGCGCGCCGGCGGAGCGGACGATCAAGCTCGGTCCTCCGATGATCAGTCTGGGACTCCTCGCAGCTCCTGCCTGGCTCGTGACCCGGGATCCGATTCTCACCTACAACGCGGCCGTGTTCCTGATGCCGATCGTCGGGGCCCTGGCCGTCTTCCTGCTGGTCGCCGACTGGACCCGGGTCCCCACCGCGGCCTTCGTGGCCTCGGCGGCGTACGGCACGAGCCCCGCCGTCTTCGCCGACGTCAGCCATCCCTTCGTGCGCGACCTCGCCTGGACGGCCCTCGCCCTGTTCTTCGCCAGGCGCTGGCTCGAGGGATCCGGCTGGCCCACCGCTCTGGGGCTCGCCCTCTGCGTGCCCCTACAGGTCGGCTCGAGCTCCTACTCCCTCTTGACCGCGTTGTTCCTGGCTCCTCCGCTCGCGGTCTGGCTCCTTTTGCGCCACGGGCTCGCGCGCCTGACTGCACTGCAGGTTGCAGCCGCTCTTGCCATCGCGGCGCTCGGCACGGGATTCGTGCTCTTCCCGTATTTGGAGGCGCGAGGCATGGCCGAGATCGAGGAGCGCTCGCTGCGCTTCTACCTAGATTGGTCGGAGTTCCTGCCGGGCGGGGAGCGGTACCCGGGAACCCTGGTCTTGCTGCTGGCCTGCGCCGGCAGCTTCGTGGCCCCTCGGCGCTTCGCCCCGAGGCTGGGCGATCCCCGCCTCGCGCTGTGGATCGCGACGGTCCTGGTGGCGCTCGCTTCCACCGGTGGCAATGCCGTGGCGCGCGCTCGAGCTCTGGCCTCGGGAGAGACTCCGCCCTTCGCGATCCCGGACCTCTACGCCTGGGCGGCCGGATTCCTGCCCCTGCTGGACTCGGTGCGAGGCGTCCTGAACCTGGCGGTGGGCGTGCACCTTCTTCTCTGCCTGATCGCGGGCCTCGGCGCGGCCGCCTGTCTCTCGGCCTCGTCCCGGCGTCTGCGTCCGCTGGTCTCGACCGGGCTGGTCGTCGCGGTGGTGGGCGCCGCGATCCCGGCCTCGTGGCTGGGCTCGGGGGAGGCCCCCCGATTCGAGACCCTGGCCATCCGGCCCGATGCGCAGAGGCTCGACCTCTTCACGGAGCTCCGGGAGCAGGGCAACAGCGGACCCATCGTCGAGTTCCCACCGGTGACGTGGACGAAGATGAGGGCCGGGCGGGAGGCCAGCCGGATCCTCGCCTCCGCATGGCACGGTCGGAGGACCTCGGCGTGCTTCGGCTCCTTCGCCCCGACTCCCGAGAGAAGAGCCCTGAACGACGTCCTCGAGCAGCTTCCGACGCGGGCCTCTCTGGCGGCGCTGTCCGAGCAGGGATTCACCACCATCCTCCTCTACGAGGAGGGCCGACGCTTTCGGCGCTTCGAAGCCGCCGCCGCCGAGCCCAGGGCCGCGCTCCGCCTGCTGCACGTCGCGTCGCCGCTCTCGGCCTGGTCCCTGCCTCCCTCCCCTGCCGTGGACCGCTAGTCGTGGATCCGGCCCGGTCCAGAGCGTGGCGTGGATCCCCTTCGCAGCTCCTCTTCTCCCTGGTCGCGCTGGCCTTGATCGCAGCTCACCTCTTCGGCCGCTCCGCGGGCGCGCCCGTGAGCTGGGAATCCGTCTATCCGCCCCTTCGGCCGAGAGAAGCCAGCTCCCTCGGGAAGCTGAAGGGGCCGACGATCGATTCGCTGCTGAGTCCCTATCTGCAGCTGCAGGACCTGATCGGGGGCCGCCAGCTGATCGTGTCGCCGGGCGCCGCCATCGAACAAGCCTACTGGCGGCACCTGGTGCTGGTGGATCTGTCCTTCGACGAGCGGGGCCCGCGGATTCCCCAGAGCTCGGCAGCCTGGTTCCGGAGTCGGACGGCGCGTGAGGTCACCCTGCGCGGGGCGATTCGGGTCGCTGTGCTCGGCGAAGCCTTGGAGCTCGACGCGGACGAGCCGGTCCATCTGCTTCCGCTGATCGCCCCCGAGAACAGCGTCTTCCAGCGCCTCTTCCTGCTCAGCCCTGCACAGCTCGAGGCTTCGCGGAGGCTCCTGAGATGAGCGCTGCCACGCTCTTCTTCTGCGCGGTCTTCGCCCAGGGGCTCGTCTGGAGCACGCTGGCGCGGAAGCGGCTCGGGATCCTGCTGCCCATCCTGATGGCCTACCCGATCGGACTGCTCCTGTGGGTGCTCTCGTCCGTGGTGATCCTCGCCTCTCCCCTCCGCTACGGCGTCGTGGAGATGGCCGTCAGCTGGTGCCTGCTGCTGGCCGCGGCGCTGGGCCTCCAGCTCCGGGTCGGAAGGCTCTCCGCCCGCGAAGGATGGGCCGTCGTCGCGTCGATCGCCGCCTTCGCACTCCTGGCCAGCGCCGCCTCCTCCTACGACTTGTCGGTGTGGAGCTACGACTCGGTGATCATCGCAGCGATCGGGAGATCCATCGCCTTCCACGGAGAGGTGTTGCCCGACCTCGCCGAGGGCCTGCCGCTCGCGACTCCGGCCAGCCGCGGAATCTTCCAGTCCCTGGTCCAGGGGGCGTCCTTCTTCCTCGAAGCCCCCTTCCTCTACGCCGCGCCCCCCATCCTGGCGGCGAGCTTCCTTCCCCTGTTCGTGGGTCTCGCTTCCCGTTGGCTCCGGAACGCGGGCGCGGGACCCGTCGTGGCCCTCGCGCTCCCGCTTGTGGCGCTGCTGGGCTTCGTCTCGACCGAGGCGTTCGCCGTGCACGCCTTCTACGTGCACGAGAACGCCGCGGCGGGCTTCTACCTGATGCTCGGAATCGCCTGCTACGGATTGGCGGAGCAGGAGGGGGAGGTGGCCTGGCTGCCCTTCGCCATCGGCTCCTTCCTGGCGCTCACCCTCCAGCGCGTCGAAACGGCCGCCGTGTCGGGGCTCTTCCTGTTCCTCTTCCACACCGGAAGTCGGCTTCCCCTGCGCCCACGCAATCTCTGGCTGCTGGCCTACGCCGTGTCTGCGCTGGTCTGGCCCTTCCAGCTGCTTCCCTTCGCGAGCCCGGAATCCTTCCTGACGCCGGGACGACTGCTCGCGATGATGGCCGGCACCGTGCTCACCTGCATCGCGGCCGTCCAGCTGGCCAGCCACGGCCCGGCGAAGCTGCGACAGTGGATTCCGCGGCTGGTCTGGGTGGCGGCCGTGCTGGCCCCGGCGGCCGCGGCGCTGATCGACCCCGCCGCCTTCTGGAAGTCGGTCCGGACCCTCGGCTTCAACGCCACGACCCCGGCCTGGGGCCACCTCTGGTGGGCGATCCTCTTCCTGTTCCTGTGCCTTCCCTTTCTGGCCAGGCAGGCGCTGCTGAGCCCCACCGGCGTGGGGCTGGTCGCGTATCTGGCGATGATCTTCCTGCTGGTGGTCGTCCACGGCTCCAGGATCTCCTGGGCGGACAGCGGCAACCGGATCCTCTTCCAGAGCGTTCCGTCGCTCTTCTTCTTCTTCCTGGTGACCCTGGGAGCGCCTCGATCTCGATCGCGCGCGGGTCTCCCGCGCGACCCGAAGAGACCCTCGGAGATCGACGGGCTTCCCGCCTGAGTGCCGCCCGCTCTCAGCCCTCTCGCTCCACCCGCTCGAGGACGATCCGATCGAGCAGGATGCCTCGCTCTCCCGGAGGAGCGCCGGCTCGGCCAGCAGACATCGGTCCAGCTGCGCGGGTGACCTGGCCCACGCCTAGCCGATCCTCGCGGAGATCAGCCCGACCTCGCGGGAAGCGATGTGGGCGATCGCGATCCCATCCACGCCACCTGCGCCTCAACCGCCCGACCCTCCTGCCGATACGTTCGGGGGCCACCATCGGGAGACGGCACCATGAACGGCAACGAGGATCTCTACAAGAGGATCACGCTCTGGAATCCGCTGGGGATCGCGAGCGCCCTGTTCGTCCTGACCTCCTTCATGTCGAGGGCCGCACGAGAGGGCACGAACGGCCTGCTCGAGACGGTGCTCATCGTCGGAAGCCTCGCGGTCACGCTGTTGGTCTTTTCGCTCGTGCAGAGCCTGGCGAAGGACATCCTCCGCTACATGGAGCGCCCGGAGGAGTAGGCTCGGATGCGTCGACCAGGCGCCGCCTGCCGCCGCCCTGCAGTTCGCGCTTCCGGGGGAGCAGCCGATCGAGCGCTTGCTCGCGACGTCGGCGCCGCCCCAGGATGGGGCCTAGGGGTCATTCCCGAAGGGAAGTTGACACTTCGGGGCTCATCGGACCCTGATCGCCCACTTGATCTCCCTTCCATGATGGCGGTCAACCCCACCGTCCGAGTCTCGTGCAAACCGTCCCCGTGCCGGGCCGCGTGGGTCGTGGCTGCGCGACGTTCTCGGTGTTCGGTCTCGTGGAGGTGCCGCTGCGAGCATCCTGGGATCAAACTTCGGCGCTCGGCCGACCTCGTGCGGCAGATGCGCGCTGGCAAGTCTATCCAGGCGAATGGGCGCTGCGGATAGGCGAAAGCGGCGGTCGGTCGAGCTCCGACCCCCCTGCTCGACCACCAGGAGCTGCGCTCGTCACTCGTCGTCCCAGTGAGCGAGGATCGCGTCGAAGACCTCGTCGGATGCGGCGAGGCCGCCGAGGTGCCCCTCCTCGGGGCGGATGCGGAGCTCGGCCCGCGGGATCCGCTGGGCCATGTGCTTGCCGTGGGCGAGCGGCACGATGACGTCGGCGTCGCCGTACCACAGGTGCACGGGGACGCGGAGCTCTCCCAGCGAGAAGCCCCAGGGCCTGCCGAAGAGGATCGCGTCGAGCAGGATCGCCTGCATGTACCGGCGGGAGCCGAGCATGAGGTCTTCGATCAGCACCTGCCGGACGCCCGGGTCCTCGAAGATGCGCTGGTCGCCCGGGGGCATGAAGCTCGCGAAGAGGTCCATGGCGTTCTCGGCCACCTGCTCGAGCGAGCGCACGAACTGCGGTAGCAGCCAGCCGAGCGGCGCATGCGCGAAGCGGGCCACCCGAGACAGCGTGGGCGAGGCCCGGGACAGGCCGCCCGGCGCGGCGTCGTCGCCCACCGCCGGGGCCACGCCGCCCAGCACCGCCACGGCCGCGATCCGCTCCGGCATCGCGTGCGCGCAGGCCAACGCGTAGGGACCGCCGCCGGAGAGCCCGGCGATCCCGACGCGGGGGAGCCCCAGAGCATTGCAGAAGGCCTCCACGTCGGCGGCCCAGTCGACGAGCGCGCGGTAGACGTGGGGGGTCGAGTCGCCGATACCGGGGCGCTCGAGCGCGATCAGGCGTACGTTGCGCTCATGGGCGACTTCGCGCGCCCGCGGCGAGATCTGGCGGCGGGCTCCGGGCGTGCCGTGGAACCAGAACACCGGTCGACCCACCGCCGGCCCGTACTCGGCGTAGCCGAGCCGCCGCGTCGCGTCGATGTGGAAGGTCCCCTCGAAGCGGGGCGGGCGGACCTCGAGCCCGTTCCGGGAGGGGCTCTTCACGCGGTCACAACTCGCCGAGACTCGACCACCCCGAGGGTCCACGTCGGTCGCCTACTTCGGCGCGAAGCGTTGGCCGCCGTCGAGACGGATCGTTCCGCCGTTCAGCATGGGCGTCTCGTAGATCGCCTGGGCGAGACGCGCGAACTCCTCGGGCTTCCCCATGCGCCTGGGGAAGGCCGCATCCTGGGTGAGGGGCTTGGCCATCTCCTCCGGGACCATCGCGGTGAGCCCGGTCGAGAACAGGCTCGGCGCGATCGCCATCACGCGGATGCCGAGGCTGCCGAGGTCCCGGGCCATGGTGAGGCTCATCCCGGCGATCCCGGCCTTGGCCGCGGTGTAGGCGACCTGGCCGATCTGCCCTTCGAAGGCGGCAATCGACGCCGTGTTGATGATCACGCCGCGCTCTCCGCCTTCGTCGGGCTCGTTCTCGGCCATGCGGGCCGCAGCCAGGCGTGCGACGTTGAATGTGGCCACCAGGTTGAGGTCGATGACGCGCCGGAACTCGTCCAGCGGGTGCGGGCCGCCCTTGCTCAAGGTGCGCCTGGCGATGCCGCCGCCGGCGGTGTTGCACAGGAAGTGCAGGGCACCGAGCTCGTCGCAGGCCGCCCCGAGGGCCGCGTCGGTGCCGTCGAAGTCCGTGACGTCGCAGGCGTGGAAGCTTCCGCCCAGCTGCTTGGCGACCTCCGCGCCCTTCGAGGTGGGCAGATCGAGGATCGACAGCCGCGCGCCCTCGCTCACCAGCATCTCGGCCGTGGCCTTGGCCATGCCCGAGGCGCCGCCGACTACCACGGCCGCCTTACCGGAAATCTCCATGGTCCCTCTCCGTCTCCTATCCCTATCGCCTGGCGGATCGGAAGCGCAGCGGCAGTGCCTCCAGACCGCGTATGATGAAGGTCGGCGCATAGCGGAGCGCGCTCGGGTCCACGAGCTCGAAGTCGTCGAGGCGCGCCAGCAGGCGCTCGAAGCTGACGCGCGCCTCGGCGCGGGCGAGGCTCGCACCGGGGCAGAAGTGCTCGCCGTGACCGAAGGCGATGTTGCGCCGGGCGTTGCGGCGCTTCGGGTCGAAACGGTCGGGGTCGTCGAAGACCCGCGGGTCGCGGTTGGCGGCCCCGATCGAGCCCAGCACGACGGTCCCCGCCGGGATCTCCATGTCGCCTATCTTCGTGTCCTTGAGGGCCAGACGGAAGGTGCTCTTGATCGGCCCTTCGAGCCGCAGGCACTCCTCCACGAAGTTCGCGATGCCCGCGGGCTCGGATCGCAGCTCGTCGGCGAGAGCGGGCTGCTCGGTGAGAACCCGCATCCCGGCAGCGAGCAGGCGAGCGGTGGTCTCCTGGCCGGCGGCGAAGAAGATGCTGGCCAGCCGCACCACGTCCACCACCTCCGGGAGCTGGCCGTCGGGATAGCGGACGTGCGCGAGCTGGCTCATGACGTCCTGGCTCGGGGCCGCGCGACGGTCCTCGATGTAGCGGGTGAAGTAGGGGGCGAGGTTCGCAAAGATTCGGTCCCCGCCGTGCTCGCCTTCGGGGTTTCCGACGTTGCCCTGATCGCCCCCGAGCCAGCGGCGAAACTGCTTGTGGTCCTCGCGGGGGACCCCCAGCAGGTCGGCGATGACGAGCAGGGTGAAGGGACGTGCGTAGGCGGCGTTGAACTCCACTTCGCCACGTTCCGCGATCTCGTCGATCAGCTCGTCGGCGAGGGTCCCCATGAAAGCCTCGTTCTCGCGCAGCCGATTGGGTGTGAAGAGCTTGCCCGCCAGCGCGCGCTCCCGGGTGTGCTGGGGAGGGTCGAGGGAGGGCAGCATGTCGTTCATGGGAATCTCGTGACGGCGACGCTCCAGGAGCTCCCTCCAGCTCTCGCCCTCCTCCGGCTTCGGAAGCGGCACGAGCGGGCCGAGCGTCGCGACGATGGCCGAGTAGTGTTCCTGGTCGGCGTAGACCTGGAGGATCTCTTCGATGCCGGACAGGACGACGACGTCCCGGCAGGGCTCGCGCCACACCGGCCCGCGCTCGCGGACGGCCGCGTACCAGGGCGTCGGGTCCTGGAGCAGCTCGGGGTCCGTGAAGAAGTCCCGTTCGAGGACGTCCATCAGTCGGCTCCCTGTGAGCTGTCGAAGGGCGTGGAAAGCGCGAAGGCCATCTGCTTCACGACGTCGCCGATCGTGCAGTACCCCTTCTCGTAGTCCGACGGCTTCTTGCCGCCGCCGCCCACCTTGAGCGAGAGGTCCACGTTCCTCGCCTGGGCCCGAAGCGCGCCGACGCTGCACTGCTCCTTGGGGATGTGCTTGAAGGGGTCGTAGCGGAAGTGGCGGGTCGTGTTCTCCCAGGTGATCTTGTGGATCTCCTCGTCGGGAACGCCTTCGAAGGACGGCCACAGCTTCTCGGGCGACTCGGGCCAGGTCGCGTCGGAGTGCGGGTAGTCGCACTCCCAGGTGATGTTGTCGACGCCGATGAGGTCTCGGTTGCGCACGCCGGCCGCGTCGTCGATGAAGCAGGTCACGATGTGCTCGCGGAAGACGTCACTCGGCTTCTTGCCCTTCGGGAAGTCGTGCAGGGTCCAGCGGTGGTGGTGGTGGTGGACGTAGTCGATGCGCTCGAGGAAATAGGGGATCCAGCCGATGCCGCCCTCGGAGAGCGCGATCTTCAGATCCGGGAACTTCTGCAGGGCTTCCGAGAAGACGAGCTCGGTGGCGCAGTTGAAGAGCGTGATCGGGGTGCCCGCGATCATGATCTCGATCGGCGCGCCCATGTCCTGCATGTTGAGGCGCGTGCCCGAGCCGATGTGGATGCACACGATCGTGCCCTCTTCGGAGCAGGCCTTCCAGAAGGGGTCCCAATGCGGGTCGTGGAGGCTCGGGTAGCCGAGCGCGCCCGGGTTGTCGGCGAAGGTGATGGCGTGGCAGTGCTTCCTGGCGACGCGGCGGACCTCCTCGCCCATCAGCTCCGGGTCCCACATGGGCGGGATCGCGAGCGGAATGAAGCGGCCCGGGTGGCGGCCGCACCACTCGTCGATGTGCCAGTCGTTGTAGGCCCGCAGCATGGTGATGGCGAGCTCGGTCTCGCCCTCGGCGGCCTTGCGACCGAAGAGCTCCCCGACGAAGCCCGGCACGGTGGGGAAGCACAGCGAGCCGAGCACGCCGTTGGCGTTCATGTC
>CAZYOL010000035.1:0-26853 GCA_964649065.1 uncultured Spirochaetales bacterium | reverse complement strand
CGGCGCGCGGCCGAGCGGGCGCTGGCCGAAGTCGAGCACCTTGTCGAGCTGCGCCAGTCCCGAGAGGCTGCGATGATCGCCCACCCGCCGCGAGGCGCCCGAGAGCTTGCGAGCCAGGGCCGGGTAGAGGATGTCGTTCACGAGCGTCGACTTGCCCGCGCCCGAGACGCCGGTGACGGCGGTGAGGACGCCGAGGGGAAACTCGACGTCCACGTCGCGGAGGTTGTTCTCCCGGGCGCCGAGGAGCTTCAGGCTGCCCGTGGGCTTGCGCCGCCGGCCCGGCAGCGGGATCTCCCGGCGCCCCGAGAGATAGGCGCCGGTGAGCGAGCGCCGGCTCTTCGCCAGGCTCTCCGGCGTGCCGGCATGGACGATGCGACCGCCCTCCACGCCCGCGCCCGGGCCGAAGTCGAGCACGTGGTCGGCCGCCCGGATGGTCTCTTCGTCGTGCTCGACCACCACCACCGTGTTCCCGATGTCGCGCATGCGCAGGAGCGTCGCCAGCAGGCGCTTGTTGTCGCGCTGGTGGAGGCCGATCGAGGGCTCGTCGAGGATGTAGATGACGCCGGTGAGCTCGGAGCCCACCTGGCTCGCCAGCCGGATGCGCTGGGCCTCGCCGCCGGAGAGCGAGGGGCCGGCGCGATCCAGCGAGAGGTAGCCCAGCCCCACGGCGGCCAGGAAGTCGAGCCGGCTCCGGATCTCCTTCAGCACCTCGGCGGCGATCTCGCGAGCGGAGCCGCGGAGCTTCAGCCCCTCGAAGAAGCCGCGGGCCGCATCCACGGTCAGCCCGGAGACCTCCACGATGCTGTGCCTTCCGACCCGCACCGCGGCGCTCTCGGGACGCAGCCGCGAGCCTCCGCAGTTCGAGCAGAGCGCATCTCCCATGAACTCGGCCAGCCAGCGCTTGGTGCGCTCGGATCCCGTCTGGCGGAAGCGGCGGGTGAGGCGCGGGATCACGCCTTCCCAGGGCATGTCGAAGCTGCCCTGGCCCGATTTGCCCGTCCACTCGACCCGCCAGGTCTTCTCGCCCGTCCCCCACAGGAGCTGCTCCCGCTGGCGCTTCGGAAGGCGCTGCCAGGGGCGATCGAAGTCGACGCCGAGCTGGGCCAGGATCTGACCGCGGAAGCCGTGCATCCAGCCGGTCTTCTCCGAGACCCGGGCTCCCCAGGGCGCCACGGCTCCCGCGTCGATCGAGAGCTGCTCGTCGGGGATCACCAGGCGAGGATCGATCTCCACCCGCGAGCCCAACCCGTTGCAATCGACGCACATGCCCTGCGGACTGTTGAAGGAGAAGCTCTGGGGGCTGAGCTCCGGGAAGCCGATCCCGCAGTCCGGGCAGGCCATCCGCTCCGAGAAGATGCGGTCGGGGCCCTTCTCCTGCGTGGCGATCAGGGTGCCCTGGCCGACCTTGAGCGCGGTCTCGACCGAGTCGGTGATGCGCGCGTCGATGCCCCGCTTGACGACCAGCCGGTCGACCACCGCCTCGACGCTGTGCTTGCGCCGCTTGTCCAGGGCCTCCAGCTCGTCGGAGAGCAGGACCTCGCCGTCGACGCGCAGGCGGGCGAAGCCGGCGCGCCGGGCCTCGGCCAGCAGCTCGCGGTGCTCGCCCTTGCGGTTCACCAGCAGCGGTGCCAGCAGCACGACCCGGGCGCCCTCCGGGGCCTGGCCGATCTCGCGGGCGATCTGCTGGGCGCTCTGGCCGCGTACGGTGCGGCCGCAGCGATGACAGTGCTGCACGCCGACCCGGGCGTAGAGGACCCGCAGGTAGTCCGAGATCTCCGTGATGGTGCCGACCGTCGAGCGGGGATTGCTGCCGGTGGTCTTCTGCTCGATGGAGATCGTCGGCGACAGGCCCCGGATGCTGTCGTAACGCGGCTTCTCCATCTGGCCGAGGAACTGGCGCGCGTAGGCCGACAGGGACTCGACGTAGCGACGCTGGCCCTCGGCGTAGAGGGTGTCGAAGGCGAGCGAGGACTTGCCCGAGCCCGACACTCCGGTCAGGACGACGAGCTGCTTCTTCGGGATGCGGACGTCGACGCCGCGGAGGTTGTGCTCCCGAGCGCCCTTGATCAGGACGTGGTCCAGCTCCATGGAACGCTCGAAGATACCCCACGCTCCGACGGGCGCGGCGGGCGAGCGCGGCCTCCGGCGCTGTCCAGGACCTGCCGGCTACGAGGCGGCGGGAGAGCCGTCGCCGAAGACCCGCACACCGTCGGGATGGGCCACCTGCGGCGGCTCGATGCCCAGCTCGCCGCGCACCTCGTCGAGCGGCCGCGGCAGCAGCTCCTCGAAGTGGGCCAGTGCCAGGGGGCGCGCCCGTCGACCGCGCCGCCAGGCGCGCAGCAGGTAGCGCTGCCAGCGGCAGTCCAACGTCTTCGGGCCCAGCACCGCGCCCGTCAGCACGATGGCTCCGATGCCCCGGTTGCGGGTCTGGGCGTAGGTGAAGGCCAGCAGGGCGGCCTCGCCGGCGACATCGCGCCCGTAGCCCGTCAGCACGTGCCAGAGGTCGTGCATGTCCCGGACCCGCTCGAAGTAGAAGCGCCGCTCGGCATCCAGCTCTTCGGTCTCTCCGCCGGTCTGGGCCGCTTCCAGCAGGCCCCCCGCCGAGAGTCGACCCGCCTCCATGAAGCGCGCGTAGGCCCGACCGAAGCTGCCCTCCGGGAGCGAGTGGAGCCAGGAGGAGTCCCGGAGCCGCTCCAGCAGCGACGGGCGCTCGGCGAGCAGGTGGCGCCCCTCGCGGCTGGCCGCGAAGCGCTGAAAGCCCCGCTCGCCCGCCTGGCCGGCGAGGGCTCGGATGATCTCGAAGACCTGATCGGTCCGCTCCGGATCTGCCGCCAGGGCCCGGAGCGCCCGCCAGGCCCTGCCCCACTCGACGTTCCGCGGGGCGGGCGGTGCTGCGGTCATGAGCTGCTCCCGGCGTGTATTCTACGCCCCTCGAGGCTCCGGAGGAAGCATGCCCCTCGATCCCCAGGCCCGTGCGGTGCTCGACGCCCTGGCGCAGGCCCAGCTGCCCGACTTCTCGACCCTCGAGCCCGCGGCCGTCCGCGCCCTGCACGACGCGGGGCTGGCTGCGGCCAATGCGGCCTCGCCCGAGCCGGTGGCGCGCGTCGAGGAGCGCCGCGTCCCCGGGCCGGCGGGCGAGATTCCCGTGCGCCTCTACGCCCCGGAGGGCCAGCGGCCCCTGCCCCTGGTCGCCTACTTCCACGGCGGCGGCTTCGTGATCTGCAGCCTCGACACCCACGACAACGTGTGTCGACGCCTCGCCAACGAGTCCGGCTGCGCGGTGGTCTCCGTCGACTACCGGCTGGCGCCCGAGCACCGCTACCCGGCGGCTCCGGAGGATTGCTTCGCCGTGCTGCGCTGGCTCGCCGAGAAGGGTGGCGAGCTCGGTGGCGATCCCGAGCGCATCGCGGTCGCGGGAGACAGCGCCGGCGGAAACCTGGCCGCGGTGGTGGCCCTGATGGCGCGCGACCGGGGCGGTCCGGCGCTGCGCCACCAGCTCCTGGTCTATCCCGTGACCGACCACTGTTTCGAGACGGCCTCCTACCTCGAGAACGCCGAGGGCTACCTGCTGACGACCCGCATGATGCGCTGGTTCTGGGGGCACTACCTGGAGGACCCGGCGCGCGGCGCAGAGGCCTACGCCTCGCCGCTGCGGGCGCCGGATCTCTCGGGCCTGCCGCCGGCCACGCTGATCACCGCAGAGTTCGATCCGCTGCGAGACGAGGGCGACGCCTACGCCGGCCGCCTGCGCGAGGCCGGTGTTCCCACCGCGTCGCTACGCTACGACGGGGTCTTCCACGGCTTCTTCTCGATGTTCGAGAACATCGACGCCGGCCGCCGTGCCGTCGCGGCCGCCGCGCACGCGCTCCGCGAGGCCCTGGCCTGAGCCCGGCCCTGCGCGCCGACGGCTCGTGCCTGCGGGCGGCGCCTCGCTAGGCGTCGCGCTCCTTCCGGTAGAGGCGCGGCTCCTCGGGGAGCTCGCGGAAGGGGAAGGGCGGAGCGTCGTCGACGTAGCTGAGGTATCGCCCGATCTCCACCGCGTAGGCGAGCGTGCGCATGGCGAAGCCCCGCACCAGGGCGCTGGGCCGCCGCCGCGTCACCAGCGCGAAGAGCAGGCAGAAGATCGCCAGCACCGCGAAGAGCGCCTCCACGACGCGTGCGATCAGGAAGAAGAGCAGGGCGATGCCGATGCGCACGGCGGTCTCGCCGCGCTCGAAGGTCTCCTCGTCGTGGTCGAGGGACTGGGCCGAGTGCATGTCGGTGATCATGGAAGCTCCGGCTGCGGCGCGCCCCCGAAGCGTAGTCCACGCCTCCCGCGGGCGCGTGCAGCAGCAGCACTGCACCCTCGCCGACGTTAGAATCGCGCCGTGGAGCGCAGGATCGCCCTCGAGGGCTGCCACAACTTCCGCGACCTCGGCGGCTACCCCACCGTCGAGGGCCGCCGCCTGCGCTGGCGTCAGCTCTTCCGCAGCGACGCTCTGCACCTGTTGTCCGAGGCGGACGTCAGGAGGCTGCGCGAAGAGGTCGGCCTCGCCCATGTGCTCGACCTGCGCTCTTCGGGCGAGCTGGCCGCCGAGGGGCGAGGGCCGCTGGAGCAGCATCCCCTGGCCTTCCACCACCTACCGATCTTCGACGGCGACGTCTCCTCGGCCCGGGCCGCCGGGGCCGAGATCTCGCTGGCCGACCGCTACTTCCTGATGGCCGAGTTCGCCCGGGAGCCCATTCGACGGATCCTGACGACCCTGGCCGAGGCGACGGGGCCGGCGGTCTACCACTGCGCCGCGGGCAAGGACCGCACGGGAGTGATCTCCGCCGTCCTGCTCGCGCTGCTCGACGTGCGGGACGAGGTGATCGTGGCCGACTACGTCGCCACCCAGGAGGGCCTCGACGCCATCATCGAGCGCCTGATGTCGTCCCGGGGCTATCAGGACATGCTGGCGGCCCTGCCGCCCGACACGCTTCACGCCGAGCCCGAGACGATGACCCGACTCCTCGATCGCATCCGCGAGCGCCACGGCTCCATACGCGACTACGTCGCCGCGATCGGGGTCGAGGAGGTCGCGGTGGAGCGACTGCGCGAGCGGCTGCTCGAGGGCTAGAGGGGCAGGTCTCCGGCGGCCGGGCCGACGCGGCCGGTCTTGCCGAAAGCCTCGATGGCCCGCTGCGCGATGCGCCACTGGTGCACCTCGTCGGCGCCATCGGCGAAGCGGGCCCAGCGCGCGTGCTGGGCCATCTGGGCCAGGGGAGTGTCGGTGGAGTAGCCGAGCGCGCCGTGCACCTGGATCGCGCGGTCGATGATGCGGTTGAGCGCATTGGCGACGAAGTGCTTGGCCATCGAGACCTCGCTCTTGAAGTCCTCGCCCCGGTCGATCTTGTAGGCGGCGTGCAGGACCATCAGCTTGCTCTGGTAGAGCTCCATGGTGCTGTCCGCGATCATCCACTGGATGCCCTGCTTCTCCGCCAGCAGGGAGCCGTGGGCGTAGCGCCCGAGCGCCCGCTCGAGGGTCATTTCGAGGGCCGTCTCGGCCTGGCCGATCCAGCGCATGCAGTGCGCCAGCCGCGCCGGGCCGAGGCGCGCCTGGCCCAGCTTGTGGCCCTGCCCCCGACCGCCGAGCAGGTTCTCCTTGGGGACGCGCAGATCCGTGATGCGGATCTCGCAGTGATTGTGGCTGCCGCTCATGGTCTCGATGTCGCGCACGACCTCCCAGCCCTCGGAGGGAATGTCGACCAGGAAGGCCGTGTTCCCGGCCTGGGGAAGCTCCGGATCCTCCTCGGTGCGGGCGATCAGGATCGCGAACTGCGCACCCCGCGCCCCGGAGATGAACCACTTGTGGCCGTTCACCAGCCAGTGCTCCTGCTGCTCGACGGCATGGGTCTGGATCAGGGTCGGATCCGAGCCGGCCACCTCGGGCTCGGTCATCGCGAAGCAGGAGCGGATGCGACCCTCGCAGAGCGGGCGCAGGTACTTCTCGGCCTGCTCGGGCGTGGCCCAGTGCAGCAGCGTGTGCATGTTGCCCTCGTCCGGCGCCTGGGCGTTGAGGGCGAAGGGGCCGAAGCGCGTCTTGCCCGCCTCTGCCGAGACGGCGGCCATGGCCACGTGCCCCAGGCCCATTCCGCCGTACTCCTCCGGCATGTGGGGCAGCCACAGGCCCCACTCCCGGGCCTGCTTGCGCATCCGGATCACCTCTTCGACGAGGACCTGACGGTCGCCCTCGTTGTCCTCGATGCGCTTCTCGGCCGGGCGCACCACCTGGTCGCAGAAGTCGCGCACCTTCGAGATGACGAGCTGGGTCTCCTCGGGAAAGCTGAAGTCGATGGCCATGGGGAATCCTCCGGACGCGGCGTCGTGGCCAGCGTATCACGGAGCGTCGCTCCGGGCGGAGCTGGGCGACGCGGGGAGCCTGACGCTGAAGCGAGCGCCGTGGCCCGGCTCGGACTCGACCCGCAGGTCTCCGTCGTGGCTGCGCACGATGCGGTAGGCAATGCCCAGACCGAGGCCGGTGCCCTCGCCGATGCACTTGGTGGTGAAGAAGGGGTCGAAGATGCGATCGATGATCTCGGGGGGGATCCCACAGCCATCGTCCTCGACGTGCACGCAGACCTCGTTGGCCGTGGCCCGCGTCTCCACCCGGATCCGTCCGCCGTCTCCGATCGCGTGGCCCGCGTTGATCAGCAGATTCAAGAAGACCTGTTTGAGCTCCTGGGGCGCGCAGAGGACCCGCGGCAGGCTCTGGTAGTCGCGCTCCACCCGGGCGCGCCCGCGCAGCTCTGCATCGGCCATGTGCAGGACCTCGTTCAGCAGGGCGTTCAGGTCGATGTGCTCCCGAGCGCCCCCGCCCGCGTGGGAGAAGCCGCGCACGCCCCGCACGATCTCCGCCGCGCGGTCGACGCCCTCCAGGGACTCCTCGAGCATCTCGAAGCTCTCCTGCGCCACGGCCTCGAGCTGGCGCGCCTGGATCTCCGGCTCCAGCTCGCCGCAGAGCAGCTTCCAGTGGGAGCCGAGCTGGCTGAGGTTGGCGCGGATGAAGGCCAGCGGATTGTTGATCTCGTGGGCGATGCCGGCGGCCAGCTCGCCCACCGCGGCCAGCCGGGCGGCTCGGATCAGGCGCGTACGCAGATCCGCGACCTCCCGCAGGTCGCGCACCACCAGGACCAGGCCGACCGGATGTCCCTGGCGGTCGTGCAGGATCGACGAGGCCACCGTCACCGGGATGCGGGCGCCGTTGTGGCGGGAGAGCTCGCACTCCACCTCGTCGGCGTCCTCTTCCTCGAGGGCGCCGAAGCTCCAGGAGAGCAGCTCGCCGATCGGCATTCCCTCCAGCACCTCGCGCGGGTGGCCGGAGAGGCGCGTGATCCCCTCGTTGGCGGTGCGGATGCGCTCGTTCCAGGAGAGCAGCACCACGCCGTCCGTGAGCGTCTCGACGATCTCCCGGGCGAAGCTGCCGGGCGTGAGGAAGGAGTAGCCGAAGCGCTGCATGTTCCAGACGGAGATGATGCCCAGCGCCGCGAAGGAGGCGGTGCCGAGCCGGGGCACGTGGTGGCCCAGGGTCGGCAGGATGGCCTCGGTGAGCGAGGCCACGACCAGCGGGACGCCGATGCCGGCCAGGATCCACGGTCGTTGCCGGCGCTCCGCGGGCGAGAAGCTCTGCTCGAAGAGATGCCGGATCACGACGATCGCGGGCACCACGCCGGCCAGGGTGGCGCCGTAGAAGAAGGGGTGGAGAGGCCCCGTCTCGTAGGACCAGCCCCAGCTCGTCTGGACCACTCCCCGGAACATCCAGTCCGTAGACAGGGTCGCCACCAGGAAGCCGCTGCAGAGCCCCCAGAGGGTCCGGCAGAGCAGGCGCAGCCGCGGCCAGGGCGCCGGGGACACCGACAGGAAGAGCGAGAGGACCAGGGGACCGATGAAGCACCAGCCGGGCGCCGAGAGGCGCATGCCGCGCAGCGCGCCCTCGGCGTCGGGCGCCAGGTTCCAGAGCACCTCGCAGATCGCCCAGTAGGCCGCGCCGATCAGCAGGGCGGCCGCGAAGCGGGCCGCGCGTTGGAAGGACTCGCTCTGCAGCGTGAAGCCGGCGCTGGCCGCGGCGACCAGGCAGGTGAGGCACAGGAGCAGCACGTAGGGATGCATGGGCGGGAGTTCCCCGCCCTGCATCGGCCCGGGCGCCACCGCCCTTGATGCAGCGAAGCTGCAAGGCTTCGAGGGCTCAGTCGCCCAGCAGCTCGGCGGCGGCCGCCACCACCTCTTCGACCGAGACCGCAGTCATGCAGCCGTGGTCGAAGGGGCAGGTCCGGCGCTGGCAGGGGCTGCAGGGGGGCGGCCGCCGCAGCACCCGCTGAGCGGCCGCGTCGCTGTGGCCGTGGGCCGGGTGCGTCGGCCCCAGCAGCGTCACGACCGGGCGTCCCAGCGCCACCGCCACGTGGCGGGCGCCGGCGTCGTTGGCGAGCACGAGCTGCGCGCGCTCGGTCAGGGCCAGCCACTCGCCGATGCCGAGGGCGCCCCGCAGGGCGCGCAGGCCCGCTGTAGAGGCCCGCTCCACCCGGCGCGCCAGGATCTCCTCTCCCGGCCCCGGAGCCACCAGACCCCGCAGGGCGTAGCGCCGCACCAGGGCGTCCGCGGCGGCGGCGAAGCGCTCCGCGGGCCAGCGCTTGCTGGGCCCGAAGCCGGCGCCCGGAGCCACGACGAGCAGCGACTCGTGGCGGGCGATGCCGAGCCCCTGCAGTCGGCCGGCCAGTCCGGCGCGTCCGGCCTCCGGCACCCGCAGCTCGGTTCGGGTGCCGAGGGCGCGCGCGCCCAAGGCCTCGGCGATCGCGAGGTAGCGCTGCACCGTCGGCAGCGGGTGGGGGCGGCCCCGGGCCCGCCTCGCCCGCAGGGTCTGGGTCAGCAGCGCGCGCCGCAGCGGATCGCGGGCGTAGCCGGTGCGGTGGGGAATGCCGGCGAGGAAGGGGCCGAGGGCGGCGCGCACCGAGTCCGGCAGCAGCACGGCCCGGTCGAAGCGCTGCCTCCGCAGGCCGTCGACCCGGTCCCCGAGCCCGCGCAGACCCGTGCCCGGGTCCGGGAGGAAGGCGTCGAGGCTCGGCAGGCCACGCCACAGCTCGAGGATGCCCGGGCGGCCTTCGGCCACGATCTCCGCCGACGGGAAGTGGCCGCGGAGCGCGCGCAGGGTCGGTGTCGCCATCACCGCGTCGCCGATCCAGCTCGGCGCGCGCACCAGGATGCGCTCCGGGCTCATGCGAGGCTCGGATCGCTCCGGTAGGCGGCTGCCATCGACTCCAGCAGTCGGGCCCGCTCGATCGTCTCCGCCGCCAGCCGGGGGGCAGTCTCCGGCGCGCGCAGGTCGCGCACGAAGTCCGCAACCAGGCGTCCCAGCGGGTCCGGTACCGGGACGCTGCGACCGCTCCCGTCGGAGAAGAACAGCGCGTAGTCCGGACCGCGGATCTCGCGGCGCGCCAGGCGGCCATCCAACCGGAAGCCCGCGCTGCGACGCGCCCCGGCCGCGATCCTCTCGAGCGAGACGCGGACCCGGGTGGCGGCGCGCTCGCTACGCAGTCGGAAGTCGATCCGCAGCACCCGGCCCTCCTCGAAGCGGAGCTCCTCGACGTGGCGCCGCGCTCCCGGGACCAGCGCCTGGAGCAGGGACAGGGCGTGGGGCAGCGAATCGGCCAGCCGCTCGATGCCCGGGTTGGCGGGCTGCATCTCCATTTCGAAGAGCTCCGGGGCGCCGGAGCGGAGCCCGGGGTGCAGGCGGTCGAAGGCCTCCAGCGTGTAGGGCCACTGGCAGCTCTCCCGCAGCAAGAGCCCCGCCTGCTCGAAGCCGCGCACCAGGCGCTCCGCGGCCGTGTCGCGCCCCGGCTCCCCCCACAGCAGGGGCTTGTCGCAGAGCACGTGCAGGCCGGCCTCCAGGGCCGCCTCGAGATAGCCCTCGTGACTCTCGGAGGGAGAGCAGATCGCCAGGGCGTCGAGAGGCTGGTCCGCCAGCAGGCTCCGGAGGTCGAGGGTGCCCCGGGCCGGCTGCCCCGCTCGAGCCAGGGCGCGCTCCGCCTCCCGCAGCGTCTCGCGGGAGGTGACCAGGAAGGCGGGCACGCGCGCTCCCGAGGCCGCCAGCTCTCTCGCCACGAAGGGCCCCAGGCCCTGGCGGCTGCGCCGGGCCCCGACAAGCCCCACCCGCGGCGCGCGCGTCGTCACGGCAGCAGCGCGACCGCGCGCAGCGGGGCGCCCGAGCCTCCTCGGATCTTCATCGGCAGGGCGATCACCAGGAAGCCCCGGGCCGGCAGGCGATCCAGGGAGGCGAGATTCTCCAGGGCGGGGACCTGGGCGGCGGCCAGCACGCGGTGGGCGAGGAAGGCGCGGGAGGGGCCCGGATCGATGCTGGCGGTGTCGATGCCCACCGCGCGCACGCCCCGCTCGTCGATCAGCCAGCGGGCACCGGCCTCGGAGAGCCCCGGGAAGTGGAGCTGGGCCACGGCGGCGGGTCCGCGCTCGGCGGTGCCGAGGTAGGCCAGGCGGTCCGGCCAGGCGGCTCCGGTGCCCGTGCGCAGCAGCACGATCGCCCGATCGGGGATACGGCCGTGGCGCTCCTCCCACTCCTGGAAGTCCACCACCGAGACCGCGTGATCGCGGTCGCGGCGGCAGGCCTCCTCGACGCCGATCGTCACCGCGGGGCCGAGCAGCCCCTCGAGCGGGAGCTCGTCGACGCTGCGCCGGCCCCGCCCGAAGTGGATCGGCGCGTCGAGGTGGGTTCCCCCGTGCTCGGCCGTGCGGAAGCGATGAGCGGCGTAGTAGTAGCCGCCCTCGGTCATGCCCTCGAAGCCGCGCTCGAGGACGAAGCCCTCCTCGGTGGGCCAGAAGATCGTCTCCTCGTCGAAGGCGTGGCTCAGGTCGACGAGCGTGCCCTCGGGCAGCGTGGGCTCCGCCCCGCCGCAGCCTCCGGCCAGCAGGAGCGCCGCCGCCCAGGCCGACACGGCCCGCGCGCGCCGCGCCTCAGAAGACGTTCCGGACGATCTCCACTCCACCGACCCAGGTCCCCAGAATGCTGCCGAGCGTCGTCAGCAGGAAGACCAGCAGGATGCGCAGCAGCCGGTTGGTCCACCAGCGCGACACCGACAGGGCGTCGTCGGAGAGCGTCTCCAGCTCGCGCACCAGCGGCGGGGCCAGGTAGGCCTGCAGGAAGGCCAGCACGTAGCCCGCTCCGATCACCGGGATCAAGCTGGTGACCGGAGCCACGAAGAAGGCCGACGCGATCGTGACGGGGTGGGCGAGCGCCGCCAGCGCCCCGAGGGTGCTGGGGATGCCGTTCGCCAGCACCCAGAACCAAAGGTTCTGACCGGCCACCTCGGCGCCCTTGGAGATGCCGATCCAGGCCAGCGAGGCCAGGATGAGCGAGGGAACGCCCCAGCCCACCCACTTCACCCAGGCCGCCATCGGCGGAATCCGGTCCAGGGCATCCCGGTCGACGGGCTCGTCGCGCCGTAGCGCCTCGAGCATGCCCGCGACGTGACCCGCTCCGACCACGGCCACGACGCGTCGACCGCTCGCGTCGCGGACGCGGCTGGCGAGGTAGGCGTCGCGCTCGTCGATCAAGACGCGTTTCAGGTCGGGCATCTCGCGGCCGAGCTCGTTCATGAGCTCGGAGAGGACGTCCTTCTCGCGCAGCCGTCTCAGATCCGTCTCCGAGACCTGACTGCGGTCGAAGAGGCTCGCCAGCAGCGTGCTCATGAGCAGCGACTTCTTCCAGAGCGAGAGGGAGCGCCAGGCGCGGCGCAGGGTGATCCGCACGTCGCGGTCGCAGAGCTCCACCGGGATGTCGAGCGCTTCGGCGACGCGTACGGCCTCCAGCAGCTCCGCGCCCGGCAGGACGCCCAGCGCTCCTCCCAGCCGCTTCTGGTACGAGGCCAGCACCAGATTCGCGATCAGCGTGGAGAGCTGCTTGCGCCGGATGACCTCCTTGAGATCCAGGGCCTCGAAGCTGCGCGGGCGCGAGAGGGCTTCGTAGCGCTGCCGATCCAGCTCCACGCAGACACAGTCGGGCCGCTCGCGCTCGATGGTCTCGCGCACGACGCGGGTCGATTCGCGCGAGATGTGCGCGGTGCCGACCAGGATGAAGCTGCGCCCGTCGACCTGCAGCTCGTGGACGTCCGACGGCGAGCCGTCGACCTCGTCCCGGGCGGGATCTTCCGCTTCGACCTCGGAGATGGTGGCGTCCTCGCTCGGGGGCGGGCCCCGGCGGCAGACGCTAGCGCGGCGAGGGGCCGGGGCGAGCGGGGGACGACGGGCTCCGGGCTCCCCGCGTCGCCGGGAGCTGGACCCGCCAGATGCGGCTCGACGCGGGCTCCGCACCCAGAGCGCGTTCGTCGAAGCTCTCGTAGCGGAAGGCCTCTCCCGCCAGGCGCCGGGCCACGTCGCTCACCAGGGTGGCGCCGGGTGGGGCGAGCGCGCAGAGCAGGGTCGCGACGTTGACGGTCTGGCCGAGCACCAGCTTCTCACGGCGCCCGTCGCCGTCCACCGGCTCGACCCGCAGCGGTCCGCAGTGGACCCCGACGCCGAGCTGGAGTGCCTCGCTCGGCGCGGAGTCCCGCGCAGGAGCCTGCCGCGGCAGCTCGCGCGCCAGCTCGACGGCCGCCTGCAGGGCTCGCTCGGGGTCGTCTTCGTGGGCTCTCGGGTAGCCGAAGTAGACGAGTGCGCCGCCGCTGGTGAACTCGGCCACCTGTCCATCGAGGTGGCGGACGATCTCGCTGCAGAGCTGGCGCTGCTCGTCGCTCAGGAGGGGAGGATCGGCGGCTGGACGCAACGCCGGCTCGCCGCTCCCGTGCAGCCGGCAGCAGAGAACGGTCAGCCTGCGCTCCATCCCCGGAGTCTGACACGAGAGTGCGAAGCCCAGAACGGGCCCCGGCGATCCTCGCGAAAACATCCCGATTCCCCGCGGGCGAGGCGCCGCGTCCGCGGAGAACCGTTTCAGGGGCGGCGCCGCGCGACGGAACGCCATATCCGTTCGCCCAGCAGCAGGGCCAGGAGGGCCGCGTGGATCAGCGGGGCCGTGCGGTCGGCCTTCACCAGCCACAGGAAGTGCAGGACTCCCAGCGCCGCGGCCAGGTAGGCGAGTCGGTGGAGCTGGACCCAGCGCCGCCCCAGGCGCCGCAGCATGCCCGGCGTCGAGGTCGCGGCCAGGGGGACCAGACACAGGAATGCGGCGAAGCCCGCGGTCACGTAACGCCGTTCGACGACGTCCTCGCTGAGGGCCTCCCAGTCGAAGAAGTGATCGAGGCCGACGTAGGTCGCGAAGTGGAGGCTGGCGTAGCCGAAGGCGAGCAGGCCGAGGGTGCGCCGCAGGGGGGCCAGTGCAGACCAGCCCGTCCAGCGGCGCAGCGGAGACACGGCCAGCGTCAGCAGCAGCAGGCGCAGCGCCCACTCACCGGTGACGTGCGTGACCTCCTCGATCGGGTTCGCGCCCAGCCGATCGAGGAGGGCACGGACGGCGAGCACCAGTCCTGGGAGCGCGGCCAGGCCGATCGTCACGGCCTGCAGGCGCGCCGTTGCCCGGCTCATCGCTAGAAGAATCTACTGAGATCCATCCCCGAGTAAAGGCTCGCCACCTGCTCGCCGTAGCCATTCCAGGGCAGCGTCGGCCGGCGTCGCAGCTCTCCGATGCGCCGCTCCCGCTTCTGGCTCCAGCGCGGGTGATCCACCTCCGGATTCACGTTGGCGAAGAAGCCGTACTCGCGGGGTGCCGCCAGGTTCCAGCTGGTCGCCGGCTGGCGCTCGCTCAGGCGGATCCGCACGATCGACTTGATGCTCTTGAAGCCGTACTTCCAGGGAACCACCAGGCGCAGCGGCGCTCCGTTCTGCTTCGGGAGCTCACGCCCGTAGATTCCCACGGCCAGAAGCGTGAGCGGATGCATGGCTTCGTCCAGCCGCAGGCCCTCGACGTAGGGCCAGGCGAGGGTGGCGCGGCGCTGCCCCGGCATCTGCTCCGGATCCAGCAGCGTCTCGAAGGCCACGTAGCGGGCCTTCGAGGTCGGCTCGAAGCGCTTCAGCAGCTCTGCCAGAGGGAAGCCGACCCAGGGCGCGACCATCGACCAGGCCTCGACGCAGCGCAGACGATAGACGCGCTCCTCGAGGGGATGCGGCTTGAGGAGGTCCTCCAGCCCGATCCGGCCCGGCTTTGCCACCTCGCCCTCGATCACCACCGACCAGGGCTCGGTGCGCAGCGATCCCGCGCGTCGCGCGGGATCGCGCTTGTCCAGCCCGAACTCGTAGAAGTTGTTGTAGGAGGTCACGTCGTCCCAGTCGGTCGGCTCCTCGTCGCTCGAGAAACGGCCCGGCGTGACGCCGGGCAGCTCGGGCGTGCGGGAGGCCTCCGCGCGACAGGCGCTCGGCAGCAGCAGTCCACCGGCGAGCAGCCCGGCTCCGCGCAGCAGCTCGCGGCGGCGCAGGTAGAGCGCCGGGGAGGTGATCTCCCGGGCGGGAATCGGGTCGGGGCGACGAATCAACACCGCTGGCTCTCCACGGGCCCTTGGATGCCGGGCTCGGAGCCCGGTTGCCTCGGCCCCTTCCGAGAGGGTTCCAGCCCCGGGCGAGGCCGCAATCCGCTCAGGTTCGGAGCCGGATGGGTCGAAGCGGACAGCGAGATGGCCAGGTCGGAGCCCCGGGAGGGGGAGTTCCAGATCACGCCCCAGGAAGAGCGCTTCCTGCGGGCCTTCTTCCGCCGGCACGCGGGCCGCTGGCTCGCCCTGGGCGTCGGGTCGGCCGCGCTCGTCGCGGCGCTGGCCCTGCTGTTGGCGCCCGACGCGCCCGAGCCCACCGACCCGGCCCTGCTGGAGGGGCTGCGCAGCGAGAGCCAGGCGCTCCGCACGGAGCTGCAGGCCCTGACTGCCCGCCTGGACGAGCTCGACGGCTCCGTCGAGCGGGTCGCCAACCTGGAAGACCGCACCCACGGCGCGCTGCGGCGTCTCGAGAAGGTCGAGTCGAGTCTGTCCTCGAAGCGCGTCGGGCCGGCTTCCTCCTGGGATGCCAGCGCCGTACTCGAGCGCCTCGAGAGCCTCGAGCGGCGCCAGAGCACGAGCGAGCAGGAGCATCGCGATCTGGCACGCCGCCTGCTGAGCGGCGGGAGCCTGCCCGCGGCGCCGTCTCCGGCTCCGCTGGACTAGCGCCTGCCACCGGACTCGCCCCCGCGTCGGCGCTGGCCCGCGGCTTGCAACGGGAGACCCCGTTCCTAACCTTCTCCTACGCCTCGACTGGCGAAGGAGTCCTCGATGAAGCGCGTACTGCTCTTCCTGGCCACGAACATCGCAATCCTCGTCGTGCTGAGCGTCGTGCTGCGCCTGCTCGGCGTGGAGTCGATCCTCGACGAGCAGGGCGTCGACCTGAACCTCGGGGCGCTGCTCGTCTTCAGCGCCGTCTTCGGCATGGGCGGCAGCTTCATCTCGCTGGCGATGTCGAAGTGGATCGCGAAGCGAGCCATGGGCGTGCAGCTGATCGAGCAGCCGCGCAACGACGCCGAGGCCTGGCTGCTCCAGACCGTCTCCCACCAGGCCCAGGCCGCCGGGATCCGGTCGCCCGAGGTGGGCATCTTCGACTCCCCCCAGCCCAACGCCTTCGCCACCGGGGCTCGCAAGGATGCTGCGCTGGTGGCGGTCTCCACGGGGCTGCTGCGGGGCATGAACCGACGCGAGGTGGAGGCCGTCCTCGGCCACGAGATCAGCCACGTCGCGAACGGCGATATGGTCACCCTGGCCCTGATCCAGGGCGTCGTGAACACCTTCGTGCTCTTCCTGTCGCGGGTGGTCGGATACTGGGTCGACCGGGTCATCCTCAAGAACGAGCGGGGCTACGGAATCGGCTTCTTCGTGACCACGATCGTCGCCCAGATCGTCTTCGGCATCCTCGCCAGCATCATCGTGATGGCCTTCTCGCGCTGGCGCGAGTTCCGAGCCGACGCCGGGGGCGCCCGCCTGGCGGGCCGCGAGAACATGGTGGGGGCCCTGCGGCGGCTCCAGCAGGTCGTCGAGCCCCAGGCCCTGCCGGATTCGATGGCTGCCTTCGGCATCGCCGGCGGCAAGGGCTTCGCGCGGCTCTTCATGAGCCATCCGCCCCTCGAGGAGCGGATCTCCCGGCTCGAGCGGGGCGAGGCCTAGCGGCTCGCCCCCTGCTCGACCCAGGCCTCGAGGTCCTCGGGCAGGTCGCTGATCGAGTCGGCCAGCTGCTGGGCCCGCTCCTCGCCGAAGTTGGCCACCCACATGTCCATGAAGTGGGCCGCGATGCGGTCGCTGTAGAGACCGATCGAGCGGAGCGTGGGAACCACGAAGCCGCTGATCGGCCCGCGGCGCCCGCCGCGGCGCTCCAGCTCTCGGGCCATCACGTCCCGCTCCTCGGCCAGCTTCGCCATGGCCTCCTGGGGGTCGATGCCGCCCTCCTGCCAGATCTGCAGCACCTGCTCGCGCATGCTGATGCCGGCCCGGCTGTCGACCACCAGGCGCGCCGACTCGAAGGCGAAGTCCTCCAGCTCTTCGATCTGCTTCGGGGACAGGCTCGGCACCACCGCGCTCAGGTACTTGATTCCGTAGGCGGTGTGCCGGGCCTCGTCGCGGCAGACGTAGGTCAGGAGCTGCTCGAGCAGGGGCTCGCGGGTGTGGTTCCGCATGTCGCGGAAGGTGTAGAGGGCCAGGCCCTCCGTCACGACCTGCATGCCGACCGCCTTCTGGGTCCAGTCGTCGGTGGCCAGGACGTCGTCCAGCAGCTTCTTCAGCCCGACCGAGATCGGGTAGACGTCGTCGAGGAGCTTGACGTAGGCGGAGAAGGCCTCGACGTGACGGGCCTCGTCGAGGGTCTGGGTCGCGGCGTAGAACTTGGCGTCCATGTGCGGGACGGCGTTGACGAGCTGGCCGGCGACCATCAGGGCGCCCTGCTCGCCGTGCAGGAAGTTCGACAGCAGGAAGGAGGCCGAGCGGCGCGACAGCTCCCAGCGCGTCTCCGCCGGCAGCGAGGCCCAGAAGGCGGTCTCCGAGACCGGCAGGCCGCCGACCGAGAACTGGCGGCAGAAGGCGTCCCGGTCGATGCCCCGCTGCCAGTCGAGATCGCGCACCGCGATCCACTGGCGCTCGAGGCCGTTGGCGTAGAGCGTGCGCAGCTCGTCGATCTCCGGCTCGTAGTCCCAGTTGTAGACGGCCTGCAGGGCCGTTCCGACGCTCTCTCGGGGCAGGGGTTGTCGCTGCGGAAGCGGGGTCTCGCCGGCCATGGTCTCTCTCCGGATCAGGCGGGCGCGGGCCCGCACTCGGGGGTCACTCGGTCGTCCGCAGCCGTCGCCTCGGGCGCTCGGAGCAGACGCTCGCGACGCGCGCGCAGCAGGCCGCGTACGGCCTCCTCCGTGGCCGCGGGATCTCGGGCGGCGAGGGCCGCGTCGATCTTCTCGACGTGGGCCTCGAGCACCTCTCGGCGGAGCCGGTGGCGCGCCACCAGGCCGGGAAGCTCGTCGGCGAGCGCCGGTCGCAGGCCGTTGCGGCACAGGTGGAGCACCAGGTTGCCGCTGGCCCGCGTGATGACCTCGACCAGCTCGTCGAAGAGGGCCGAGCGCCGGGCGCCCGCCTCGCTGCGGGGCAGCTCCGCCAGCAGCGCGCGGGCCGCGTGCAGATCCTCGTCGCCGCCCCGCTCGACCGCCAGCCGGGCGGCGCCGGCCACCAGCATCTCGTGGACGTCGAGGAGCTGGCCGAGGGCGTCGCGCCGCCGGCCCTTGGACGAGCGGACCAGGTGGCGGACGATCTCGAGGCTGGCCTCCTCCAGGGGCCGGACCGTCGTGCCTCCTCCGCGGCGCGTGGAGACCAGGCCCTGCTGCTCGAGGGTGCGCAGGGCCTCGCGCACCGAGCCCCGGTTGACGCCCAGGCGCTCGGCCATCTCCCGCTCGGCCGGGAGGCGCTCGCCGGGGCGGTAGCTCCCCGAGAGGATCCCCTCCCGGATGCGCTCTGCGATGCTCTCGGCGGCATTCACGGTGTGCCAGGCTCCGCGGGATCGGCCCGGTTGAATTGGTCCGACCAATCTTGCCGGGCGCCCCCGGGGACGTCAAGCCCCGCGCCGCCTCGCGGCTCGGCGGGGGGCGCGGCTAGCTCTCGCGGAGCGTGCCGACGCCGGTCAGCACCAGGCGCACCAGCTCGCCCTGGCGCTTGGTGTCCGTCTTGGCGAAGACCTGCTTCAGCTGTCCGCGCGCCGTGTTGATGGTGACGCCCCTCCGCTCGGCCGCCTGCTCGAGGGTGTAGCCCGACGAGAGCAGCTGCACGAGCTCGGCCTCGGCGCGCGTCAGCTGGTAGAGCTTCTGGAGCACGTCGGTCGCCGAGACCCGGCCCGAGTCCGGGTCGGCGATGAAGATCGCGACGTTCTTGTCCTGCTCGACTCCCGGGGCGTCGATCAGGCCGGAGACCATGGCGACGAAGGGACGCTTGCCCGAGGGTCGCGAGACCGTCGTGAAGCCTCCCGCGCGGACCGGGCCGACGGGGTCCGGGTCGAGGGCGCTCTGGATCAGCTCCCGCAGCCCCTCCTGGTCGCGTCGCGCCTCGACCACGGGAGCGCCCTTGGCGTCGAGCCCGAAGCCGTCCCGCTGCTCCAGGATGCGCTCGGCGGCGAAGTTCTTGGAGACGACCCGGCCCTTGTCGTCGAGCAGCAGCACGCCGGTGGGAAGGCGGTCGACGATCTCCACCAGGGCGCGCCGCCGGCTCTGCTGGCTGACCAGCGTGCAGTGCGTCGTCATGGCGCGCACCAGATGCGGACGGAGGGTCTCGCAGAGGTCCAGCTCCTCCTCCCGGAAGAGACCGCCTCCCTCGCGGCGCCAGATGTAGCACCAGGCGACCGGCCCCTGACCCTCGACGACGAGGGTCGTGCCGATGGGCCAGATCGGGGCCAGCCCTTGTGGCTTCATCCACTCCTCGAAGAAGCCGTTCTCGGCCAGCTCGACCTCCGGGAAGAGGTCGCCGAGATCGGTGAAGCGCTTGTCGTTGTCCGCGCCGAAGCTCCCCGCGAAGGGCAGGTTGCGGATCAGGGCCTCGGCGAAGCCGCGTCGGTAGCGGGGCTCGATGTGGTGCAGGAAGGCGCGGCCCGCCTGGGGATCCCGCGGGCCGTTGATGCCGAAGCCGACCGCGGCGTCGCCCAGGCAATCCGCGAGCGTGTCGACGAAATCCTGCCAGCCTTCGGGCTCCAGGCTGGCGGCGTAGATCCGGTCGATGATCTGGAGGGCGCGCGATCCCAGGTCCATCGATGCTCGCTTCGCTCGACTCTTGGATTCAGATGCTCGGGACGTCGATTCCTCTCGCGAAGAGGTGGTGCGGTCCGAACCCTCGAGTATACGGGGCCCGGCCGCGAAGGGCCCGACGGGCGGCGTCGGAGCACGTCCTGGACCGCCCGAGGCCGCTGGAGAAACCCGCAGCCCGACGGTGGATCACCTGTGGAGGGCCCAGCCCGCAGCCGCGTGCGGAGCAGCGATCCGGCGTGTGCCGATGGATCGGGCGAGCCGGGCTCGGAGGGCGTCGAAAGAGTTGGGCCCGCGCCGTTGCCGGCGCGGGCCCGCGGGGATCAATCGAGGATGCTTGCTGGGCTTGCGAAGAGCCTCAGGAAGGGGGACCGGAGAGGATCATTGCGAGGGCCATCCCAGGGTCCCTCCCCTGGCGCAATCTGCCCTCTCCGGCTCCCCATGACTACGATGCTGCCAGAGCCGAAAGGTCGCGCGCATCCCCAGTTTGGGGGGTCTCGGGCGTGTCACCGGTGACACGCCCGACGGCCGATCCCCGGAGGTGACGACACCGACGCGGATCGAGTCGGTTCTCGTTGTGGAATGGCCCCTGGTGCGCGCAGTGCCGGCGTCTCAGCCCCGGGCGAGTCGGCGGAAGATGGCCTCCGGAGACTCGGCGGGCTCGCCGTCCCCCGGACTCGCCAGGCTCTTCACGTTACGGAGCAGTGCGTCACAGATCGACTCGGCGGACTCGACGCCGCGTGTGGCCAGCTCCTTCGGCAGCACCCGCTGCACGACCACGCTCATCTGCGGAGCGCTCACGCAGCCCGCGTCGAGTCCCGCCGCCTTGAGGGCGAGGCGCAGCGTCCCGCGCGCCTCGAGCCGGTCGAGGTCCGTGCTCTGCTCGAGCTTCTCGGCGGTGAAGTCGAAGACGTTCGTCGCCATGCGGCGGCCCCCCCTGGACCGCTCATCGGTCGGATCGGCGCGCGACTTCAACTCTTTCGTGTAGGCAGCCGCAAGGCGGCCCGACAGCGGCGGCTCGGCCCGCTAGGCCGGCTTGGCCTTGACGGTGAGCACCGGGCAGGGCGCGATCCGGAGAGTGCGTTCCGCCACGCTGCCCAGCACGACATGGGCGAGACCCGTGCGCCCCCGGGTTCCGAGCACCAGCAGGTCGGCCCCGAGATCCCGCGCCGTCTCCGCGATGGCTTCGGCTGCCGGGCCCTCTCGCAGGTGCCCGATGGCCTCCACGCCCCCCTGCGCGGCCCGCTCGACCTCCTGCCGGAGCCCCTCCTCCCCGGCTCGCCGGATCTCGGGCATCACGCTGGCCGGCAGGGCGAGGCCGTAGGGCGAGAAGACCTCCACCGGGAGCCGGTAGGAGTGCACGATGTGCAGCTCCGCGGAGAGGCCGCGGGCCAGCCGCATGCCCATCTCGAGCGCGGCCGCAGAGTCGTCGGAGAAATCCACGGCCACCAGGATCTTCGAGAAGCTCGCCATTTCACCTCCTCAGCGGGAGCGCACGACCATGACCTCGACCCGTCCCGAAGGGCCGATGTACTGCGATGCGAGCCACGACGTGAGGCCCACGACCATCGATCCGAAGAGCGCGGACCAGAAGCTCTCCAGCTGGAAGGAGGGCCCCAGCAGCCAGGCGACCAGCGAGAGCATGGCGGCATTCACGACCCAGAGGAAGAGCCCCAGGGTGAGGACCGTCAACGGGAAGGTCAGGATCACCAGGATCGGTCGCACGACGCCGTTCACGAAGCCCAGCACGAGCGCCGCGGCCAGCAGCGTGAGGGCCCCCTCGATCCGCATGCCCGGCACCAGGGCCGATGCCAGCCACAGGCCGAGGGCGGAGATGGCCATGCGCAGCAGGAAGCCGATCACGTCGCGCCCTGCCAGGAGTTCAGGTGGAGCACGCGGTCGAGATCTCGCCTCGGCGCTCGCTTGAAGTCGGTGCCGACGCTGTAGGCCACGGGAATCAGCGCGGTCTGCATGACCGTCTCGAAGGGAATGCCGAGGATCTCCGCCGCCTCGCGCTCGTGCACCAGGTGGAGCGTGGTCCAGGCGGTTCCCAGGCCGCGCTCGCGCGCCGCCAGCATGAAGCTCCAGACGGCCGGCAGGATCGAGCCGTATACGCTGGCCTGCGCCAGCTGCGCCAGGTCGCCCGGGATCTGGGTCACGCGCCCCTCGATGCAGGGAATCAGGTGGACGGGAACGTGGCCCAGGTGCTCGGCCAGGTACTCGGCCGAGTCCACCACGCGCTCGGTGCTGCGTCGCTCCGCCCCCTCGCGCTGCTTGGCGATGGCGTGGGCGGAGAAGGGCTGGTTTCGGTAGTCCTGGAAGGCGCGGTGGTAGAGCTGCGCCAGAGCCCGACGCTTCTCCGGGTCGGTGACCACCACGAAGTGCCAGCCCTGCGCGTAGGAGCCGGTGGGAGCCTGCAGGGCGAGCTCGAGACATTCGCGCAGGAGCTCGATCGGGACCGGGCGGTCCAGGTCGAGCCGCTTGCGAACGGCGCGCGTGGTGGCGAGGACCTCGTCCGCCGACAGGCCGAGCCGCGTCACGGGCGGTTCTCGGCGGGGCCGGGCGGCGGGTGACACTGCGAGGCGGCGGTTCGCGCTCCTGTCGACGGCATCGGCTCCTCCCCGGAAAGTCCGGGTCCGTACTGTAGATCGCCACAGGCCGCTCGAAAATCCCTTATGCTCCGACCCTGGAGGAGCCGTGAGCCGACATCCGCTCTTGAAGCTCGCGATCGATCGCGAGGTACGACAGGCCTCCGCGTTCCGGGAGGCCGCGAAGGGCCTGACGGGCGAGGAGATTGGGGTCCACTACAAGCAGGAGGTCGAGCAGGCGCCGCGCCGCGCTCAGGCCGGACTGCCCTTCCTGGCGCCCTACAACCGGCGGCTCTCCGGCACTCGCCGGAAGAATCGCGACGAGGAGCACCTGGCCCTGGCGCTCGTGGATCAGCGGGCGCGGACCGGTGCGGGGCTGGACCTTCCCGAGGGCGGTGTCCTCGAGCCCCTGCACGCCGTGGTGCCCCTGCAGGCGGCCGAGCCGGTCAAGGATGCGGGGGAGGAAGATCCGAACTGGGGAGTCGGGCGCGCCGACCTTCTCGCGCTGGGCCCGGAGGATCGGCTGGCGCTCGTCTGCCTGAAGTTCGTCGCGAAGGACGCGACCCGGCCGGGTGTCGGGGACACGCCGCTGCGAATGCTGCTCCACGGTCTGGCCCATGCGGCCATCGTGCAGGCGAACCGGGACGCGCTCGTCGAGGAGCTGAGCGCGGCGGGGATCCGCGTGCCCTCCGAGGGGCCGCCGATGCTGGCGCTGGTCGCCACGCCCCAGTACTGGATGCTGTGTCGCAAGCGCGAGGCCCAGAAGGGTGCGGCCTGGATCAAGGAGTTCGAGCGCCTCGCCGGCGAGATCGAGGACGAGACCGGCGTCACGGTGGCCTTCCTGGGCATCGAGCTCGAGGGGGATCCCGGCTGGGAGTATCCCGAGGGCATGCCGGTCCTGAGCGGGGGCGTGAAGCTGGTCCGAGCCTGGGAGCCCGGAGCGGGCCGCGTCAAGCCGAAGCCTCGCCCGAAGCCCCAGGTGGAGGCGGAGCCCCCGGTGGAGGCCGATCTCTCGCGGCCGATCCGGAAGTACGCCGTCTGCGAGACCTTCGAGCCGGGCGAGCGCGTGGAGCACGCGACCCTCGGCCTGGGAGTGGTGCAGGGCGGGGCGGGCCCCGGCAAGATCCACGTGCTCTTCGACGATCGCAAGGTGCTGCTCGTCCACGGACGAGCGAGCTCCGGCTAGCCCGCCGCTGGCGCTCCGCGGGCACTCAGTCGATCCACGAGAAGCGATGCGCGCGGCCGCCGTGGGCCAGCATGTCCCACAGCAGCGGAAGATCGCTCCACCAGGCGTAAGTCAGCAGCAGGCCCGCGGCGAGGGCCCAGGCGGCGAGGCCCGGCTGGCTCGCGAGCCGGGCCCGCGCGGCGGGCGCGTGGAGCGCCAGCCAGGCCAGGCCGATCGCCAGCAGCGGCCGCGCCGGAGCCGCGTAGCGGGACAGCGAGTAGCTCAGCCCGAACAGGAGCGTGGCGTGGAGCAGGGCCAGCCCCGCCAGGCTGCGGAAGGGGCTGCGGGGCTGCGCCAGCAGCCCGAGCAGGCCTCCCGCCAGCAGCGGGGCCGAGACGCCGACGCTCGCCAGGACCGCCAGCGGCAGCACCCAGGGCGGCAGCTCGCCGTACCAGCGGTTTCGCAGGTGCCTCAGCACGAAGGAGTCGAGCGTGTAGAGATGTGCCGCCTCCCAGGCCGACTTGCGCAGGAACTCGGCGGGCCTGGTGGCGACCCGGAGCCAGAAGACCCGGAGCGCGGGGCCGGGCTCGTAGCCGCCCTCGGGCAGGTGTCCCCAGTGGGGGCTCCAGTGGTCGTCCTTGTCGACGAAGAGTGCGGTCGGGTGCGTTCCGGCGAGCAGGTTGTAGGGGCCGCTGCTGCTGACGACGCTCAGCTCGCCGCGAGCCAGCCACACGTAGAGCGTCCAGGGAGCCAGCAGCAGCAGCAGCGAGCCCAGCAGCAGGGCGACGCGGGGGACGCGCGCGCGGAGGGCGCCCCGGCGCCGGGCGCGCCAGCCGAGCCAGACGAGCACCAGGGGCAGGTAGGTGAGGATCTGCGGCCGGACGTAGGCGGCCAGGCCCCAGCAGACGCCGGTGAGCGGGCCGGTGCGGCGGCGCCGGAGGTCGGCGTCGGAGGCCAGCGCGAGCAGGCCGGCCAGCAGCAGGCAGATGTAGAGGGTCTCGGACCAGAGCAGGTGCGAGAAGCCGATCAGCACCGGGTCGCAGGCGGTGAGCCCAGCGGACCAGCGGGCGGTCCGCCGCCCGAACGGCGCGGCCAGGAGGTAGACCCACAGGACGGACAGGGTCGAGAGCAGGGCCTGAGCGCAGCGAGCGACCAGCAGGGAGCCGTCGCCGCTGGCCGAGGTCGCCAGGAAGAAGGGATAGCCGGGGGGGCGGAAGCCCGCCGGCATCCGGCCTTCGGCGATCCCGCGGGCGATCACCCGATAGACCCGCTCGTCGCCGTGGAGCGTGAGCCCGTCGGCCCAGAACGCGAGGCCCAGCTTGAGGAGCGCCGAGACGACCAGGATCGTCAGCAGTGCGGGATCCACGCATCGCGGCATCGTCGGCCCGAATCCAGTGGGACGCAGGCTACCCCGGGTGGGCTCGCACCGTCAGGACGGGGCAGGGCGCCATCCGCAGCGTGCGCTCCGCCACGCTCCCCAGCATGACGTGGGACAGCCCGCTGCGGCCGCGGGTGCCCATCACGATCAGCCAGGCATCGATCTCCTGCGCCGCCCGGACGATCTCCTCGCTGGCGGAGCCCTCCCGCAGCAGCCACTCCGCCTCGAGCCCGCGCCCCCGGAGCCTCTCGACCTCCTGGTCGAGCCGCACGGCGGCGGAGCGCCGCAGCTCGGGGACCGGCGGCGCCGGAATCTCCAGGCCGAAGGTCCGGAAGCTGTCGATCACCCGCGGGTAGACGTGCAGCAGCTTCACCTGGGCCTCCAGCGGTCCGGACAGCTCCGCGGCCTGGTCGACGGCGCGGATCGCGTCCTCGGAGAAGTCGGTCGGAACCAGCAGGATCTTCTCGCCGCCCATCGTCGTGCTCAGGCCTCCCATCGCGGCCCCTCGATGCGTCCGGAGGGGCCTTCACGCGGCTTCGATCCGGACGCAGGGCCATGCACGACGCGTGCCCGCCCGGCATTCGCCGTCACCCGACGCCCGATTCGGGCACACCCTTAGCTCGGGGGGTCGCGCTCGGCTCGGAGATGTGGAAAATACAGGGGTCCCCAGCAGTGTCTCGGATCACGGCGAGGGGGTGGCCGTGAACCCGATGAGCTTGCCGGCCGCGCATTCTTCCCCGAGGGGATGGCGTGGGGGCGCTGGGATCAGGGCTCAGGAAGATCAGGAGTTCGGGATTCGAAACCTTCCGAGGGGAAGGAGCATCGAATCCAATTGTTCCGGCCGACGGTTCCGGCCGAGATCAGCACAGCGGAACTTGATTTTGCTGGCCGGTGTTTAACTCTTACGGGTCCCCCTGACAGATGCGGCGGAGGGGAAGCTCGGTGAGCCCTCGGGCGCACGAGCAGGATGGATCGCCATGCGTGTGACGGATATGGACAGCAACATCAGCCGCTCGACCGGGGGCGCCCGCAGCGAGGCGGCTGCGCCCCGGAGGAGGGCCCGCAGGGCCCCGGCGGAGGGTCCGGCGCGGGCCGCCGTGGCGCGCGCCGCCACGGACGCCCCGACCGCGGATGCCCTCGACGCCTACATCCGATCGATCGGCGCCACGCCGATCCTGAGTCGCGAGGAGACCTTCGATCTCGCGAAGCAGATGGAGACGCACAACGAGGCCTTCCGCCAGGCGGTCTACTCGATTCCGGGCACGGCGCGCGCCGTGCTGGATCGCTGGGAGTCGCGCAAGCGCAGCGGACACGTGACGGCCGCGCTGGCCGAGGGCTATCGCGATGGCAGCGGCCGCGACTGGAGCCGCGTCATCGACCGCGCCCTCTCCAAGCTCGAGCCGCTGGTCGACCGGCGCGACGTCCTGGCCCAGCGCAACAGTGCTCGCGCGGCCCGCGAGATCGGCCAGCTCGACTCGGAGATCCAGGGCCGGCTGGCCTCGTCCGGCCTCGCCTGGGACCTCGTGCGAGAGGTCTTCGAGACCTTCACGGGGCTCGTGCGCGATCGGAGGGCGATCCGTAGCGGCGTGGCCCGCAAGCGCCTCGGAGTCGGGGTGCCCACCGCCCGCGAGCGCCTGGACTCCGCCCGCGACGAGCTGGCGATGCTCGACCAGATCAAGCAGGTCTTCGTCACGCACAACCTCAAGCTGGTGGTGCGCGTGGCGCGCGAGTTCCGGAATCTGGGCGTGCCCTACCTCGACCTGATCCAGGAGGGCAACCTGGGGCTGATCCGAGCAGTCGAGAAGTTCGACTATCGGCGCGGCTTCAAATTCTCGACCTACGCCGTGTGGTGGATCCGCCAGGCGCTGATCCGGGCGGTCCAGAATCACTCGCGGACGGTTCGCGCGCCGTCGCACATGTACGAGTACCAGCTGCGCTACCGGCGGGTGGTCGAGGAGCTGCGCCGCAAGCTGCGCCGCAATCCGACGCGCGAGGAGCTGGCCAAGGCGCTCGAGGTGACGCCGGAGACGGTGGATCGCATCGTCTCGACCATGACGCCGATCACGTCCATTCACGCCGTGATCGGCGGGACGGACGATCTGGTCTTCGAGGACACCCTCGAGGACGAGAGCCCAGTCGACCCGGTGGATGCCATCGATCGGCGCGAGCTGCGCTCGGAGCTCGAGGACCTGCTGCGAACGCTCGAGCCGCGAGAGCGGCAGATTCTCGAGTGGCGGTACAGCCTGGAGGGCGAGGAGGGGCTCACGCTGGCGGAGATCGGCGACCGGATCGGCCTTTCCCGCGAGCGGGTGCGCCAGCTCGAGGCGCGCGCGCTCCGGAAGCTGCGCGGGACCGCCGAGGTGCGCGAGCTCGAGGAGTCGCTGGAAGGCGGGGCCCTCGACTAGCCGCAGCCCAGGCCGCGTCGCCACAGTCCCCGCAAGCCGGCCCCGCCCCCCCCCCCGGCCGCCCCCCCATCACTAACACCCCCGCGAAAATATT
>CAZYOL010000034.1:0-28012 GCA_964649065.1 uncultured Spirochaetales bacterium | reverse complement strand
GCGCGGGCCTGCTGGCGGCCAACCGCGAGGACCTGGCCGCGGCCGAGCGCCGCGTCGTCGAGGCGACGCTGCGCCAGCGCCTCGAGCTCGGCGAGGGCAAGTGGCGCGACATGCTGGACGGCCTGCGCGAGCTGGCGGCGCTGCCGGATCCGGTGGGAGCCGTCGAGGACACGCGCGTGCGCCCCAACGGCCTGCGGGTGGGTCGCATGCGCATCCCGCTCGGCGTGATCGGCATCATCTACGAGTCGCGGCCCAACGTCACGGTGGACGCGGCCGCCCTGTGCGTGAAGGCCGGCAACAGTGTGCTGCTGCGCGGCGGCTCCGAGGCCATCCACTCGAACCGGGCCCTGGGTGAAGAGCTGCGCGCCGCGGCCCGGGACACCGGCCTGCCCGAGGACGCCGTGCAGGTGCTGCCGCTCACCGACCGCGCGGCCATCGACCACCTGCTGCGCATGGACGACTGCCTCGACCTGGTGATCCCGCGCGGGGGCCCGGGCCTGATTCGCAAGGTCAGCGAGACCTCGACGATTCCGGTCATCAAGCACGACGCCGGCGTGTGTCACGTCTTCCTGGACGCCAGCGCCGATCCGGTCATGGCCCGGCGGATCGTGGTCGAGTCGAAGCTGCGACAGATGGCGGTCTGCAACGGCCTCGAGACGCTGCTGGTGCACGCCGAGGCCGCCTCCCGCCTGGTGCCCGAGGTGCTGAAGGCCCTGCACGAGGAGGGCGTCGAGATCCGCGGGGACGCCCGCGTCTGCGAGATCTTCGGAGACGCCCGCCCCGCCGCCGAGGCGGACTGGAGCGAGGAGTACCTGGGCCCCGTGCTGGCGGTGCGCGTGGTCGAGGGCCTCGACGCCGCCATCGAGCACGTGCGTCGCTTCGGCTCGGACCACACCGAGATCATCGTGACGGAGAGCTACGCCAACGCGGAGGCCTTCCTGCGCCGGGTCAACTCCTCCACGGTGGGGGTCAACTGCTCGACGGCCTTCGCCGACGGCTACCGCCTGGGGCTGGGAGCCGAGATCGGCATCTCCACCTCGAAGCTCCACGCCTTCGGCCCCATGGGCCTCGAAGAGCTCACCACGCGCAAGTTCGTGCTCCGCGGAGACGGCCAGCTCGCCGGATGAAGGCCCGCACGGGGATCTTCGGCGGGACCTTCAACCCGATCCACATCGGCCACCTGCGGGCCGCCGAGGAGGTGGCCGAGGCGCTGGACCTCGAGCAGCTGCTCTTCGTGCCCTGCGCGATCCCCCCACACAAGAGCGGGGCGGCGGGCGATCCCCTGGCGCCGGCAGAGCAGCGCCTGGCCTGGGTCCGGGGAGCCGTTGCGGACAATCCCCGCTTCGCCGTCGATCCCCTGGAGATCGAGCGCGGCGGGCCGTCCTACTCGGTGGACACCCTGCGCAGCGTCGGGGCGCGCACGGCGCCCGAGCCGCCGGTCTTCGTGATCGGGGAGGACGCCTTCCGCGAGATCGGCGACTGGCGGGAGCCGCACGAGCTGTTTCGCCTGGCCCACTTCGCCGTGATCACGCGGCCGCCGGCGACACCGGGCTCGCTCGCGAGCTGGCTGCCCGAGGCGGTGCGCGGCGAGCTGGAGCTCGCCGCGGACGGAGGCTCCGCCAGCCATCGCCAGTCCGGAACCCGCGTCTGCGGCGTCGAGATCACGGCGCTCGACATCTCCGCCTCCGACGTGCGGCGCCGACTGCGCGAGGGACTCTCGGTACGCTACCTGCTTCCCGAGAGCGTGCGCCGCGCGGTGGAGAGGAGCGGAATCTACGGACCGGCGCCCTGGGGGGAGGACCCACAGGGAGAGCCCGGTCCTGCTCACGACGGACGGAGCGGATGACCCAGAGCGCGCACACGAGCGAGAGCGACCGGATCGAGCGGGCTGCCTGCGTGGTGGAGGCGGCCGAGGACCGACGCGCCGAGGACGTGGTGGCCCTCGACGTGCGGGAGCTGTCCTCGGTGGCCGACACCTTCGTGCTGGCGACGGGTCGCTCGGACCGCCAGGTGCGAGCCATCGCCGACGCGATCCGCGAGGCGGCGGAGCGGCGCGGCACCCAGGCGCTGGGGGTCGAGGGCTACCAGGACGGGCGCTGGGTGCTGATCGACCTGGGCGACGTGATCGCCCACGTCTTCCAGCCCGAGGTGCGCGCGAGCTACGCGCTGGACCGCCTGTGGAGCGACGCGCCCACCCTGGATCTCGACCGGCAGGCGCGGGCGGGCTGAGCGATGCCGCGACCGGTGATGCTGATCGTGCTGGACGGCTTCGGCATCGGCGACGGCGGCCCGGCCGACGCCACCGCCCAGGCCCACACCCCCTTCTTCGACCGGGCCTACCGCAGCTATCCCCACGCCCGGGTCGAGACCTCGGGCGAGGCCGTGGGCCTGCCGCCCGGCCAGATGGGCAACTCCGAGGTGGGCCACATGACGCTCGGGGCGGGCCGCATCATCGAGCAGGACATGACGCGCATCTCGAACGCCATCGCCTTGGGGGTGCTGGCCGAGAACGCGCCGATCAACGCCGCCCTCGAGGCCGTGCGCGAGAGCGGCGGCCGGCTCCACCTGATGGGCCTGGTCTCGGACGGGGGCGTGCACAGCCACCAGCGCCACCTGGAGGCGCTGCTCGACTACTGCGGCGAGCAGGGCCTGCCGCCGCTCGTCCACGCCTTCCTCGACGGCCGCGACACGCCGCCGCGCTCCGGCCTGGGCTACCTGGAGGCGCTGCTGCCCCACGTCGAGGGCTGCGGAGGACGGGTCGCCACGGTCTCGGGCCGCTACTACGCCATGGACCGCGACCAGCGCTGGGAGCGGGTCGCCCTGGCCTACCGGGCGATCGTCGCCGGCGAGGGCCCCCGGGCCCCGGACGCCCTGCAGGCGGTGCGCGACTCCTACGAGCGGGGCGAGGGCGACGAGTTCGTCGTGCCCACCGTCGTCGAGGGCGCCGCCCCGTTGAGCGATGGCGACGCGGTGATCTTCGTGAACTTCCGCTCCGACCGCGCCCGCGAGATCACCAACGCCATCACCGGAGTGAAGCCCGAGGCCTTCGAGGGCCAGCTCGAGCGCGTGCCGCTGCAGCTGGCGGATTTCGTCTGCTTCGCCGAGTACGACGCCGACTTCGGCCTGCCGGTCGCCTTCCCCTTCGAGGCGCCGCGGCGCAGCCTGGGCGAGATCGTGGCCGAGGCGGGCCTGTCCCAGCTGCGCATCGCCGAGACCGAGAAGTACGCCCACGTCACCTTCTTCTTCAACGGCGGCGTCGAGACGCCCTTCCCGAACGAGGATCGGGTGCTGATTCCCTCGCCGCGGGACGTCGCCACCTACGACCACAAGCCCGAGATGAGCGCGCTCGAGGTCACCGCAGAGCTGGTCAGTCGCATCCTCGACTCCGAGTACGCCTTCGTCCTGCTGAACTACGCCAACCCGGACATGGTCGGGCATACGGGCGTCCTGGATGCGGCCACCAAGGCCGTGGAGACCGTGGACCGCGGCCTGGAGACGCTGACCGACGCGGTGCTGTCGCGCGGGGGCGAGGTCCTGATCACCGCCGACCACGGCAACTGCGAGCTGATGACCGACCCGAAGACCGGGGAGCCCCACACGGCCCACACGACGAACCCGGTGCCGATTCTCTGGGTGACGGAGGACCGGCGCGGCCTGACGCTGCGCGACGGGGGCCTCTCCGACGTCGCCCCCACCCTTCTCGAGCTGCTGGAGCTGCCGATCCCGGAGGAGATGAGCGGGCGCTCGCTCCTGACCCGCAGCTGACCCGGTCCCGGGAGAGGCCTGGCCATCGCCTGGTGGACCGATCTGGGCCGCGAGCTGCTCGCCCTGTGGGCGCCGCCCGCCTGCGCCGGCTGCGGCTGCGTCATCGCCGAGGCTCCCCTGTGCCCGCGCTGTGACGCACTGATCCCGCGCATCCCCGAGGGCGGCTGCCTGCGCTGCCAGCAGCGGCTCGCGACCCGGGGGGCCGGGCTCTGCCCGGGCTGTGCTGGCCCGGCGGCTCTCGACGCCTGCCTGGCGGCGGTGCACTACGCCGGGAGCGCCGAGGCGTGGATCCAGCGCTTCAAGTATCCGGCCCGGGGCCTGGCGGCCAGGGGCCGGGTGGACCCGGCCGCCTCCGCCGTGCTGCGGAGCTGGGTCTCGGAGGCCGCGCGCCGCCTTCCGGACCCCGCGCCCGCCCTGCTGGTGCCCATTCCCCTCCACGCAGGGCGACTGCGCGAGCGCGGCTTCAATCCGGCGGCCGAGCTGGCGGCGGCGCTCTCCCGCTCCCGGGCTCTCGAGCTGGATGCGACCGCCCTGCACCGGACGCGAGCCACTGCCAGCCAGGTCGGGCTGAGCCGGCGGCAGCGGCGTCTGAACGTAAAAGGGGTCTTTTCACCACGCCCTGGACTGCGCCTGCCTCCCCGCGTCTGCCTGGTGGACGACGTGGTGACCACCGGCAGCACCCTGGGCGAGGCGGCCCGGGTGCTGCGTCGGATCGGGGCTCGGCAGGTGGTGGCAATCTGCGCCGCGCGTACCCCCGGGGTCGGCTCGGACCGCAGCGGCGCTTGCAAAGTCTCCGGAGACCTCTGATTCTCCCGCACGAGTGGGGGATGCACGCGTGGAGCCCGACCCGATCGCGGTCGGAGCCTCGATCCGAAGAGAGCCGATCCGGCGCCTGGCCATCGTCAATCGCGGCGAGGCCGCCATGCGCTGCCTGCGCGCGGTCAAGTCGCTGCGCGTGCGCGAGGGCTCGTCCATCCAGGCGATCGCCCTCTACACCGACAGCGATCGCGACGCTCCCTTCGTCCGACACGCCGACACGTCGGTTCGGCTGCCCGCGCCGCGCGGAGAGGTGGCGGCCTTTCTCGACCACGAGCTGCTGCTCGGCGCCCTGCGCAGCGCCGGGGCCGACGCGGCCTGGCCCGGCTGGGGCTTCGTGGCCGAGGACCCGGTCTTCGCCGAGCGCCTGGCCGCCGAGGGCATCCGCTTTCTCGGTCCCTCCCCCGAGGCCATGCGACTGCTCGGAGACAAGATCACCTCCAAGCTGCGCGCGGAGAAGGCGGGCGTGCCGGTGATCCCGTGGAGCGGGGGAGCGGTCGAGGATGTGACCCGCGGGCGCAGCGAGGCCGAGGCGATCGGCTATCCGGTCTTGCTGAAGGCCTCGGCGGGCGGCGGCGGTCGCGGGATCCGGGTGGTCGAGGAGGCGGCGGGCTTCGAGGCGGCCTTCGCCTCGGCCCGCTCCGAGGCCCAGGCGGCCTTCGGGGATCCGCGGCTCTTCGTGGAGAAGCTGGTGCCCGCCGGCCGTCACGTGGAGGTCCAGATCGTCGCGGACCAGCACGGCCACGTGCGCAGCCTCGGCTGCCGCGACTGCTCCGTCCAGCGCCGGCACCAGAAGGTGATCGAGGAGACGCCGCCGCCGGGCCTGCCCGAGCCGCTGCTGCGCGCCCTGGAGCAGGCGGCGGTGCGGCTGGCGGAGTCGGTGGGCTACAGCGGCGCGGGAACCGTGGAGTTCCTGGTCGAGGCGGGGAGCTTCGCCTTCCTCGAGATGAACCCGCGGCTCCAGGTCGAGCACGGCATCACCGAGGCGACGACCGGCCTGGACCTGGTGGAGCTGCAGATCCGCATCGCGCGGGGCGAGTCGCTGGCCGGGCTCGAGGTGGCGCCGAGCGGAGCGGCCATCGAGGCGCGCGTCTGTGCCGAGGACCCGGACGCGGGCTTCGCGCCTGCGCCCGGGCTCATCGCGCGCTTCGATCCGGCCCTCGGCCCGGGCATCCGCCTCGACGCGGGCGTGGCCGCCGGCAGCGTCATCCCGGCCGCCTTCGACTCGCTGGTCGCGAAGCTGATCGCGGCCGGCCCGGACCGCGAGACGGCCCGCTCCCGGCTGGCGGCGGCCCTGGACGACTCCGAGCTGGTGGTGGCGGGGGGCGCCAGCAACAAGGGCTGGCTGCGCGAGATCCTGGAGCATCCGGACTTCCGCAGCGGCGGCGTCACGACCCGCTGGCTCGACGTCTTCAGCGCCGAGCGCCGCCCGGGGGGCGAGCTGGCCGAGCCGGCCCTGGTGGCGGCGGGCATCCTCAGCTACCAGCGCCGCCGCGCCCTGGCGCGCCTCAACTTCTTCTCGGATCCGTCCCAGTTCCAGGCCAGCGACGTCCCGTCGCCCCAGGGGCTCCAGGTCGATCTCAGCCACCGCGGCCACGCCTACCGACTCCAGGTCTACGCGGTCGGCTCCTGGCGCTACCGGGTCCACCTCGATGGGCGCGTGGCCAGCGCCACCCTGCGCGAGGAGGGAGCCCACACCGCCCGCCTGCTGCTGGGCGAGCGCAGCTACCGGGTGCTCTACGACGTCGACGAGGCGGGGCTGCGCGTCGAGCTGGAGGGGCGGGCCCACCGCTTCGGCTCGCGGGCCGCCGGCGAGGTCCGCGCCTCCACCCCCGCCGTGGTCGTCGGCGTCGACGTGGCGGTGGGAGACGAGGTCCGGGCAGGTCAGGCGCTGGGGCTGCTCGAGGCCATGAAGATGGAGATCGGCTTCGAGGCGCCGGTCTCGGGCGTGGTGAGCGAGCTGCGCGTCCGCTCCGGCCAGCAGGTGGCCGCCGGCGAGGTGCTGCTCGTCATCGACTCCTCGGGCCAGGCTCCGGGGGACGACCCCGCGAACGGCCGGATCGCGTTCCGGGAGACGCGCGATCCGCTGGCCCGGCTGGTGCCGCTCGGCGAGGCCGAGGACCCGGATCTGAAGGCCGCCGACGCGCTGCCGCCGGTCGAGCGGGCGGCCGCCGTGGAGTCGCTGCGGGGCGAGCTGCGGCGGCTGCTGCTCGGCTACGACGCCAACCCGGAGCTGGCCGAGGGCGTGGTGCGCTTCCTGGAGGTGCCGCTGCCGGAAGAGCTCTCCGCGGAGATGCGCCGCGAGCTGGCCGACCTGGGCCAGGAGCTGGTGCTCTTCGCCGACGTGGCCCGGCTCTTCTGGCGCGATCCGCAGGTCGGTGTCACCGGTGCGCTGGGCCCCTCGCACTACGCCCAGCTGCGCCTCTACGCCCGCCGCACCCGCGCGGGCGGAGCCGGCGTGGCCCCGGAGTTCCTGGAGCTGGTGCGCCGCGCCCTCGCGCACTACGGCGTGAGCTCGCTCGAGCCCTCGGACGCGCTCGACCGGGCCGTGCTGCGCCTGCTCGGCTCCCAGCTCTCCCCCGAGCTGCGCGACCGCCTGGTCTCGGGTGTGCTGCGCCGCGTGACCGAGCTGGCGCGGCGGGGCACCGAGCTCTCCGGAGCCCCCGAGCTGGCGGAGGCGCTCGAATCGATCGCCAGCCTGCGCGGCCTGGTGGGCCACGGCGTGGCCGATCAAGCCTTGGAAGCGCGCTACGTGATCTTCCAGGCCCCAGGCATCGAGCGCGAGGCGGAGCGCACCCATCGCGAGCTGCGCCTGTGGCTCGACGCCGCGGAGCGAGACCCGACGCCACCGCCGGAGTCGGTGCTGCTGCACCTCTCGGACGCGCCGCGCAGCGTCTTCGACCGCGTCGGCCTGTGGCTCGGCGACCCGGATCCGCACCGGCGCGCCATCGCGCTCGCCGCCCACCTGCGCCGGCTCTACTCCCCGAAGGTCCCCCTCGAGCGCGCCAGCCGGCTGCTCGGCCGGCGCCAGGTCGAGTGCCTGGCGCTGCCGGAGGGGCGGGCCGTCGTGGGCGTGACGGGCCGGGTGGAGGAGCTGGAGGAGGCGCTGGAGTGCGGCGCGCGCGCGAGCCGGGTGCTGGCCCGCTCCCGCGGCGTCGCCCGCATCGATGCCCTCGAGCTGCTGATCCCGCTCGCCTTCGGCCAGGAGCCGCCCGTGCCCGGGAGCCTCGAGCGGGCCCTGGCCGCTGCGGGCGCCGAGGTGGAGCGCGTCACGGTCAGCTTCAGCGGCCCCCGCGCCGACCTGCACTGGACCTACCGCTCGCAGGGCCCCGGCGCCGGCTTCCGCTTCGATGCCGGCCTGCACGGCCTGCATCCCGAGGCCGCCGAGCACCTGGGGCTGGCCCGCCTCGAGCGCTTCCAGCTGGCGCGGCTGCCCGCGGGCGAGCGGCTGGCCTGCTTCCACGCGCGCAGCCGCGAGCTGCCGGCCGACGAGCGCATCTTCGTGCTGGCCGACCTGCGCAGCCACGCGCCGGAAGACGCTGGCTCCGCCGCGCTGCCGGTGGCGGCCTTCGAGCACCTCTTCTTCGAGGCCACGCGCTGCCTGCGATCCGTGCTCGGCGAGCGGGACCCCAAGCGCAGGCTCCAGTCGAACCAGATCTTCCTGAACGTGGCGCGGGAGTTCGTCCCGGACCTCGCCCTGGTGGAGCGGCTGGCCCACCGGCTCTCGCCGGCCACGCGGAACCTGGGCCTGGAGAAGGTGGTGGTGCGGGTCCGGCTGCTGGACCCCGAGCGCCCCGGGGAGGCCGCGGTGGCCACGGAGATCGTCACCACCCACGTCACGGGCGAGCGCAGGTCCATCGAGCGGCGCGAGGCCCTCGACGAGCCGCTCGCGCCCCACAGCGAGTACGAGCGCCGGGTGGCCGAGTGCCGGCGCCGTCGACTCACCTACCCCTACGAGATCGTGCGCATGCTCACCGAGGGCGGCGGCAGCGGCGCCCTGCCCCCCGGCCGCTTCGAGGAGTACGACCTGGAGCCCGGCGCAGGGCCGCCCCGGGCGGTCTCGGTGGCGGGCCGGCCCTACGGCCGCAACGACGCGGGCATCGTCTTCGGCGTGATCGACACCCCGACCGACAAGGTGCCCGAGGGCATGCGCCGGGTGCTGGTGCTCTCCGACCCGACCCGCAGCATGGGCTCGCTGGCGGCCGCCGAGTGCGACCGGGTGATCGCGGCCCTCGAACTGGCGGAGGCGCTGGCGGTCCCGCTGGAGTGGGTGCCCGTCTCGTCGGGCGCGCGCATCGCCATGGACAGCGGCACCGAGAACCTCGACGCCACGGCGCGGGTGGTGCGCCGCCTGGTGGAGTTCACGGACGCCGGCGGCGTGGTGCACGTGATCGTGCCGGGCGTCAACGTGGGAGCCCAGAGCTACTGGAACGCGCTGGCGACCATGGGCATGCACGCGCGCGGGGCCCTGATCATGACCGCCGAGGCGGCCATGGTGCTGACCGGCCGGGCGGCCCTCGAGGCCTCGGGCTCGGTCGCGGCCGAGGACGAGCAGGCCATCGGCGGGCAGGAGCGCATCATGGGCCCGAACGGCGAGGCCCAGTACGTGGCGACGGATCTCCTGGACGCCTACGGCATCCTGTACGAGCACTACCGATACAGCTACGTGGTGCCCGGCGAGTCGGCTCCGCGCCCCCACCCGAGCCGCGATCCGAGGCAGCGCTCGCTGGCCGCTGCGCCCTGCAGCGCGGAGGGCTTCGAGCGCGTCGGCGAGATCTTCGACGACGCGGCGAACCCCGGCCGCAAGCGGCCCTTCCCGATGCGCGACGTGATGCGGGCCCTGATCGACGCGGACGGCGGCAGCCTGGAGCGCTGGAGCGCCTGGGCCGGCGCCGAGACCGCCATCGTCTGGGACGCGCACCTGGGAGGCCGACCGGTCTGCCTGATCGGCATCGAGAGCCGCAACGTGCCCCGGCAGGGCTACCGCCCGAACGACGGCCCGGAGAGCTTCAGCGGCGGCACGCTCTTTCCCCTCTCCTCGAAGAAGGTGGCCCGCGCGCTGCGGGCGGCGAGCGGCAACCGCCCCGCCGTGATCCTGGCCAATCTCTCGGGCTTCGACGGCTCTCCCGAGTCGATGCGCAAGCTCCAGCTCGAGTACGGCGCGGAGATCGCCCGCGCGGTGGTGAACTTCCGCGGACCGCTGCTCTTCCTGGTCGTCTCGCGCTATCACGGCGGCGCCTACGTCGTCTTCTCGCGGGCGCTCAACCCGGAGCTGCGGGCCTCGGCGCTGCGCGGCTCCTACGCCTCGGTGATCGGGGGCGCACCCGCCGCGGCCGTCGTCTTCGCGCGCGAGGTCCAGGCGCGGGCCGCGGAGGATCCGCGCGTGCGCGCGCTGCGGGGCCAGCGCGGCGTCGACCGCGCCCGCCACGACGCCCTGCGCGCCGAGGTCGCCCTCGAGAAGCAGGCCGAGCTCGCCCGGGACTTCGACGCCATCCACACGGTGGAGCGCGCCCAGCGGGTCGGATCCCTCGAGGAGATCGTCGAGCCCGAGGCCATGCGGCCCTACCTGATCGGGGTGCTCGAGCAGGAGCGGCGACGCCGCTAGGCCCGCTCAGGCCAGGCGCAGGGACTTCTCCAGGGTGTCCGCCAGGATCTCCCGGAGGCGCTCCGGGTCGATGGGCTTCTTGAAGATCACGCCCACCAGGCATACCAGGCGGATGCGCTTGATGATGTGGTCGTTGAGGTAGTAGAAGGCCGACATCTTCAGCCCCGGGAGGCCGGGGTAGCGGTCTCGCAGCACGGTGTAGAGCTCGTAGCCGTCCATGCGGGGCATCACGACGTCGGAGAGCACGGCGTCGAAGCGCGCTCCCGCCAGCCGGCGCAGGGCCTCCTCGCCGTCGCCGGCCGTCTCGACCTGGATGCCCTCGGCCTCGAGGATCTCCTCCAGGGAGCGACAGATGCCCAGGTCGTCGTCGACCACCAGCACCCGCTTGCCCCGCAGCCGCGGATCGGGCTCGCGCGGGGGCTGCTTGCTGCGCAGGTCGATCATGCGCGCCGGCCCGACGTAGCCGACCGTGGCGTAGTCCTCGGTCTCCACCATCTCGCCGAGCCGGGTCAGGATGTCGCTCACCCGCTGGATCTCCCGGCGCAGCGCATCGCAGCGCTCGCTCTCCACCGAGCAGTCGCGCTCGCCCGAGAGCTGCTCGATCTCGCGCTCGAGGAGCGCAATCTGGTTCAGCATCACGGCGAGCGGGTTGTTGATCTCGTGGGAGAGGCCCATGGCCACCTCGCCCAGGGTCATGAGCTTGTCCTTGCGGAGGATCTCACGCAGATCCTTGGCGAAGCCGATGGTGCCGTCCTCGGCGCCGTCCTCCGCGAAGAGGAGCGTGCCCGAGATCGCCACCGGGATCTCCTCCTCGCTCTTCGACAGGAAGGTGGTGGAGAAGCTCTCCACCGTCGCCGCCCCGCCGTGGCCCGGATCGCGCATGGCGCGCATGACCCGCTTGGCCTCTTCGAGGCTGGGGTAGAGCTTGCTCACCGGGCGACCCAGGACCTCTTCCGACAGGTAGCCGAGGCTGCGCGAGGCGCCGTCGTTGTAGTAGATGACCATGCCGTGCCGATCGGTGGCCACGACGATGTCGGAGGAGTGCGCGATGAGCCGCTCGAGGCGCTCCTTGGAGAGCTCCATGATTGCAGGCTATGCGCGCCCGGGGTGCCTTGGCAAGCCTCGCCTGGGGGGTGCGAGACCCGGCCGCGGGCGGGCGACCGGGGTCTCGAGGAGCGATGCCGGCGGATGGACCGCCTGTAGGGCCGGCTCAGTCGACGGGAACCAGCTCCACCCGGCGGTTCAGGGCGCGGCCCTCGCTGGTGTCGTTCGAGGCGATCGGCTTCGACTCGCCGAAGCCCCGGGTCTGCATGCGACCGGCGCCGATGCCGGCTCCGCTCAGGTGCTGGCGGACCGAGGCCGCGCGCCGCTCGGAGAGGCCCTGGTTGTAGGCCTCGGGACCCGTCGAGTCGGTGTGACCGTTGACCGAGATGCGCTTCGAGCCGCAGCGGCGCAGCTCTTCGGCAGCGGCGTCGAGCAGGACGGCGCTATCGGGACCGATCTGGGCGCTGTCGAAGGCGAAGTTCACGCCGCGCAGGCGCAGCACGCCGCAGGTGTCCGCGCGCGGCGGCGGGGGAGCCGGGGCCGGCGCGGGTGCCTTGCCGGAAAGGACGTCGCGCGTGAAGCTCGACATGCCGGAGGCGCTGGCCACCTGGGTCGCGCTCGAGACCGAGCCGCAGCCGTTCACCGCCGCGAGGCGCTGGAAGAAGGCCGCGCCCTCGGGGTCGTCGCCGACCTGCACGCCGTGGAAGCAGATCCCGCCGCCGTAGCTCTGGGCCAGCTTCTCGGCACCGGCCACGGCGTAGTCCGGGTCGTCGGCCAGACCGTCGGAGAACATCACCACGGCCGCCCGGCCCGTCTTGCCCTCCAGGTCCTGCCCGATCTCCCGGAAGAGCGCGTGGTAGGGCGTGAGCCCGCCGCGGCCGTCGATCGATCCCATCACCTGGAACTCCCGGGCCTTGGCCTGCAGCGACGAGCGGCTGAAGCTCGACAGGGGCGCCACCATCCGATCGTCGCCGCCGAAGGCGATGGCCGAGGCCTGGTAGGTGGAGCTCTTGGCCCGCGCCGAGGGCTCCGGCATCGAGCTGATGAAGCTCTGCGACAGGGCCTTGGCCTCGGGGAAGGTCTTCTCCATGTACATGGTCCCGGAGGCGTCGGTGACCACGAAGACCTGGTCCACCTCGCGCCACTGGCCGCGGTCGAACTGGACCGGCGCGACCGAGAACGGCTGCTTGTCGGGAAGCGGCCGCCCCGCGCAGCCGAGCGCTCCGGCCAGGCTGACCGCGGCGAACGAAGCGGCGATGGAAGCGATCGAGACACGCATGAGGCCCTCCTTACGGCGTGTAACACTGCGAGCGGACGTACGGACTGTACCCGCAGCAGCCCTCTGTTCATCTGCTGCAGTCCGCAAAATCGGTCGCGAGGGTAAGCTCCCGTCCCCTGGGGGTCAACGGAAGGAAAGCTGATTCTACCGGGATTCCTGGGCTCCGCGAGCCCGGCGGGCGGGTTCCGGCACGGGAAAATTCCGGGCGCCGATGGGCGTGGCGGGACTCGTGGCCGGGAGGTGGGGCAGCCTCGGGCCCGGCTGGGGAGGACGGCCTCAGTCCGCCTCCTCGACCTCCTGCTCGGCCAGCCAGCGCTCGGCGTCGATCGCAGCCATGCAGCCGGTGCCGGCCGCGGTGACGGCCTGCCGGTAGATCGGATCCATGGCGTCGCCGGCCGCGAAGACGCCCTCCACCGAGGTCCGCGTCGTGCCGGGCTCCACCTTGACGTAGCCGGTGGGATCGAGCTCGATCTGGCCCTTCAGCAGCTCCGTGTTGGGCTGGTGACCGATGGCGATGAAGACCGCCTCCACCGGGAGCTCGCGGGTGCTGCCGTCCTTCACGTTGCGCAGGCGCAGACCGGTCACGAAGTCGTCGCCCAGCACCTCTTCCACCACCGAGCTCCAGGCGAAGTCGATCTTCTCGTGCCTCTGCGCCCGCTCGGCCATGATCTTCGAGGCCCGCAGCTCGTCGCGCCGGTGCACCACCGTCACCTGGGTGGCAAAGCGCGTCAGGAAGAGCGCCTCCTCCATGGCGGTGTCGCCCCCTCCCACCACGGCCATGGGCTTGCCGCGGAAGAGGGCGCCGTCGCAGGTGGCGCAGGCCGAGACGCCCTGGTTCTGCAGGCGCTGCTCGGAGGGAAGGCCGAGCCAGCGCGCCGAGGCTCCGGTGGCCACGATCAGGGCATCCGCCGTGAAGCTCCGCTCGGAGGTCGCCACCCGGAAGGGCCTGCGCGAGGCGTCGATCTCGATCGCATCCTCGCGCACGACCTCGGTGCCGAAGCGCTCGGCCTGCTTCTGGAAGATCTCCATCATGGCCGGCCCGGTCACGCCGTCCGCGAAGCCGGGGTAGTTCTCGACGTCCGTGGTGAGCATGAGCTGCCCGCCGGCCTCGAGGCCGGCGACCACCACCGGCTCCAGCCCGGCCCGCGCCGCGTAGACCGCCGCCGTGTAGCCCGCCGGTCCGCTGCCGACGATCAGCACCGAGCGGTGCTCGGTCGAGGCGTCCGAGCGTTCGACCTCGAGCAGCGCATCGAGCTCGCCCGCCCGGTCCAGGGCCGCCAGGTCGTCGAAGCCACCGACGTGGCGATCTCCGACGAAGATCTGCGGAACGGTGTAACGGCCACTGCGATCGATCATCTCCTGCCGGCGCTCCGGCTCGCGCTCGATGTCGATCTCCTGCCACGAGCGACCCTTGGAACCGAGCAGGCGCTTGGCCATCTCGCAGTAGGGACAGGTCGCCTTCGTGTACATGACGATCTCGGCCATCTCTCCACCTCCGAGCCTCCCAGGGTAGCCCACTCGGATGCCGGATCCGGCCGGGGGTCACAGCGGCTCGGTGATGGGCAGATCCTCCCACATCAGCTGCAGGAAGGTGCCGATGAAGAAGGAGAGGAAGCTCATCAGGAAGAGCGCCGACGGAAACACGTAGAGGGGCTCCACGCCGATCACCATCGGCAGCTGGCCGACCAGGGGAGGCAGCTCGCCGCGCAGGCCCTCGAGGCCCTGCCCCGCCATGCCGCCCCAGTTGCGCACCGCCATGAAGCCCCCCACCAGGCCCGTCACCACCAGGCCGATGGAGAAGGCCTGCAGCACGCCCAGCAGGAAGATCGAGCGCGCCCGCCCGAAGGCGAGCTGCGAGTCTGGCAGGCGGCGCTGCACCTCGATGTAGATGTAGAGGAGGGTCGTCGCGCCGAGCAGCAGCGACACGATCGCCAGCACCAGGAGCGCCTGCTGGGCCAGGCTCCAGACCTCGTCGATGAAGAAGATCGGCAGGTAGCCGACGATGATGCCGGCCGCGATGCGCGGCACCGAGGCGCGGAAGAAGGTCAGGTCCTTCTTCCACAGGAAGCGCCAGCCGAGGAACCAGCCCACGCCGGCGATCCCGGCCGCCAGCTCGGCCGCGGCCGCCGCGTCGAAGAGCAGCGGCGCCCGCTCGTAGAAGAAGATCGCGCCCAGGAAGGGGGCGACCAGCAGCAGCAGCGCCGTCGAGTAGCTGCGGGCCGAGTGCCGCGAGAGCACGCGATCCGGGTCCCGTCGCCCGCGCGACAGGTCGTCGGCGTGCTGGATCATCGCCGCCGCGTGGTGGATGTCGTACTGGCGCAGGAACCACCGCTCGAGCTTGGCGAGCACCCGGCGCACGCTGCGGTCCCCGGGGCGGAGCAGGAAGGGCACCAGATCGCCCTCGCGCACCACCCGGCGCTCGCCCCGGCGGTGGATCGCCCGGCGCACCTCCGTCTCCCGATCCTCGAAGGGCGAGTCCTCCACCTCGAAGGCCCGATTCTGCTCGTCGAGGCAGATGTCCTCGAGCCAGCGGTAGAAGGCGCGCTGGGCCAGCCGCAGCAGAGAGCGGTTCACGGCCTCCTGGCTGCCGCTCTCCATGGTCAGGAAGAAGCCGGACTCGGAGAGGTCGTCCGCCGGGTCGACGATCTCGGCCTCGCCGCGCGCGTAGGCCTCCAGGGCCGCGGGCTCGACGCGGCGCTCGATCAGCGCCAGGAAGGCGCGCAGGGCCAGCTTGCGCAGATGGAAGACGGCGATGCGCAGGCCCTGGCCCTCCACCTCGCGGCGCGTCACGAAGCGCAGCACCACCTGCGCCAGCAGCGCCACGTCCTCGTAGACGCGGCTCAGGGTGGGCCCCTCCATGCGGCCCTCGCCCTCCAGCCGGTCGAGGACGCGCTCGATGTAGCGCGGCATGGCCAGCACCAGGCGCGAGACCAGGAGCTCCGCGTCGCGCCGGCTGGCCTCGGGGTGGAGCAGGCGGGGCTGGCGCGAGAGATCGTCCAGCTGCAGGTGGATCTCGGCCGGATCGTGGAGGTCGGCCCGGAAGGAGAAGGTCTCCGGGAAGATGCGCTGGAAGCCGGAGCCGATGTCGCGCTCGAAGCGGATCTCGCGGGCGTGGAAGGCGTAGGTGAAGCGGAAGAGCAGGTCGAGCCGCTCGATGCGCAGCTCCAGCCGCTCCAGGCCCACGGCGCTCGTCGGCTCCGCCCCCGGGCTAGAGGACGGGGCGCTTCGGGTTCTCGCCGGACTCGTAGTACTCCTCCACCCGACGCGTCAGCTCTTGCACGCGTCCGGGAAGCCGGTCGTGCAGCGGCCAGCGCGCCGTGGCCACCCGCAGGCGGTCCTGCAGGAGCTGGGCGTCCGGATAGTCCTCACGGGCCAGGGCCTCGTCCACCTCGAGCCAGTGGTCGATGGCCGTGCAGGTACGCGAGATGCGCTCCGAGAGCTGGGCCATGCCGTAGGAGCGCACGCCCGCCTCGCCGGCCTGCCGGGCGATCTCCCCGAGCGTGGCCCGGGCCGCCTGCAGGGGCTCTCGCAGGTCTCCGTCGGCCTGCGAGAGCGCCAGCAGCGTGTCGTCGAAGCGCCGCCGCAGCGGCTCGTGGGAGATCTCGCGCACGAAGATGACGCGGCCCAGATCTTCGCGCTCCTCCCCCTCCAGGGTCTCCACCCGAATCCGGATGCGGTGCGGCTGCCCCCCGATCGACACCGTGAGCTCGCAGTCGCTCGCGGCCTCCTCGCCCGCCAGCCCGTAGGCCGCTGCGGCCACGCTCTCGAGGCCGGCCTGGCCGAGCACCTCCCCCAACGGGCGTCCGATCGGCTCCTCGAGGCCCAGCACCTCGCGCACCGGCCGGTTGGCCGCCTGCACCCAGCCGGAGGCATCGATGGCCAGGGCGCCGGCGTCCACCTCGTCCATCACCGCCTGCAGGAAGACCTTGGCCCGGCGCAGGTCGACGAGCAGCCGCTCGTTCTCCACCGCCAGGCGGTGGTGCTCCACCGCCTGCTTCATCAGCTGCTTGAGCTGCTCCGGCTCCCAGGGCTTGGTCACGTAGGCGTAGACGTGGCCGTCGTTGATGGCCTGGATGATGGCGTCGATGTCCGAGAAGCCGGTCAGCACCATCCGCACCGTGGAGGGGTGCCGCCTGCAGACCTCCGTCACGAACTCGACGCCGCTCATGTTCGGCATGCGCTGGTCGGTGAGCACGACGGCGATCGGCTGGTGCCGGTCGAGGAGCTCGAGGGCCTCCCGGGCATCGGAGGCCGTGAAGACCTCGTAGTCGTCCTCGAAGGTGAAGGTCATCGTCTCGAGGATGGCCTCCTCGTCGTCGACGACCAGGATGCGCGCCGGCTTGTCGTCCATTCGCGTCAGGCCCGCTCCGGGGGGCGCGCGCTCACCAGCGGAGCAGTCCGCCCCGGCCTCGCTCGCTCTCTCGGATCTTGCGGTCTTCGATCTCGGCGCGGATCTTCTCGCGATCGGCCTGCAGGCGCTTCTTCAGGCGCTCGCTGCCGGGAGAGGCCCAGGGCCGCTGCTCCGAGGAATCGCGACGCGAGCAGAACTTCCGGTAGCCCCACAGCTCGTGTCGAAACTCCTGCTCGATGATCTTGACCATGATGGCGTCGTCGAGAAAGCCCAGGGCCGGGACCTGGTCCGGGATCAGGTCGTCCGGGTTCGAGAAGTAGGCGATCGCCGCCAGCACGTCGTCGCGCACCTTCTTCGGGGCCGCGTAGTCCGTGTCCTGGATGAGGTCGGTGAGGTCGGCCAGGATGCCGATGGCGTCGAGCACGAACTTGGGTGTCTTCTTGGAGCGCCGGACCTTCTTCACGACTTCCCGGGCCTCGCGGATCACCAGCTCGGCATCGAGCTCCGAAGCGCTCTTCCTGGCCTTCCGGTACAGATCGCGGAAGTAGGACGAGTCGCTGTCGTCGAGCTCGAAGGTGATCTTGATTCTGGACATCCCGTGCGAGCCTCCTGACGCGTCCCCGAAGGCGTTGGACTCTATCAGTACCGAGCGTAGTCGATCAAGCGATCCATCGAGCCCGCCCACTCCCCCTCCCAGCGGCTCAGCACGACCCGCCCGGGGCTCTGGCCGGCCTCGAGCTGCTCGAGGACGGGATCCAGGAAGGGCCGCTCGTCGGGGTCGCGGCGGCCTGCGTGGCCGATGCGGCGCAGGCCCTCGCTGGCGATGTCCGTCAGCTGGCGCGCCAGCTCGAGGACCGGGCGGCCGGCGTAGGAGGCGGCCAGGCCCCGGCGGGCCACCTCCGCGCGGGCCGCCTCGCGCTCCAGGGAGCTGGCCTCGGCCACCAGCTCCCAGGCCGCCGCCCGCGCTGCGGGCTCGTAGAGCAGACCCTTCCAGAGCGCCGGCAGCGAGCAGGTCAGACCGGGCGGAACCGCGTCGGCACCGCGGACCTCGAGGAAGTGCTTGAGCCGGACGTCGGGAAAGAGCGTCGTCAGGTGGCGATCGAAGTCCTCCAGGGTGGCTCGCTCCTCGCGAAAGCCGCGCTCCATGAACTGCCGGAAGGTCAGGCCCCGCGCGGCGTGGTAGTGGCCGTCGCGCACCACGAAGAACATCGGAACGTCGAGCGCCCACTCCACGTAACGCCGGTAGCCGAAGTCGGGCTCGAAGGCGAAGGGCAGCATGCCCACCCGGTCGGGGTCGGTGTTGCTCCAGACGTGCATGCGGCGCGTGATGAAGCCGTTCGCCTTGCCTTCGGAGAGGCTCGAGTTGGCGTAGATCGCCGACACGATGGGCGTGACGCCGAGCGCCAGTCGCAGCTTCGCCGCCATGTCGCTCTCATCGGAGTAGTCGAAGTTCGCCTGCACGGTGGCGGTCGCGTACATCATCTCCAGCGGCAGGCTGGCCCGCGTGGGCAGGTACTCCCGCATGATGCGGTAGCGCTCCTTGGGCATCTGCGGGATGGCCTCGACCCCGTGCAGGGGATTGATGCCGAGTCCCAGCCAGACGACTCCGAAGGGCTCGCAGACGCGCTTCATCAGCGCCAGGTGGGCGTTGAACTCTTCGCAGGTCTCGTGGATCGTGCGCAGCGGGGCGCCGGAGAGCTCGAGCTGGCCCCCCGGCTCGAGGGTGATGCTGGCGCGCCCGCGGCCCAGGGCGATGACGCGCCCCTCCTCCTGGACGCGGCTCCAGCCGTCGACCTCCGCGATGCGCTCGAGCAGGGCGCCGATGCCGTGCTCCCCCTCGTAGGGAACCGGCCGGTAGCCGTCCCGGTAGAGGCCGATCTTCTCGTGCTCGGTACCGACCTTCCACTGCTCGGGCGGCTTCTCGCCCTTGCGCAGGAAGCGCACCAGGTCGTCGATCGACTCGACGGGCTGGCTCTGGGCTGATTCGGAGCCGGCGCTCACGCGACCGCGGTCACGGAGTGGCCGCCTCCTCCAGGAACTTCTCCAGGAAGCGCCCCAGGGCTCCCTCGGGCCCGTCGAGCTCGGCGCCGGCGTCCATGGGGAAGGTGAGGCAGGGGCCCTCCTGCTTGCCGCTCCGGAAGGGGCCGACCAGCGTGACGTCGCCGCGGCTCTTGGCCACGACGATGGCCCTGTGGCGCCCCCGGCTCAGCTCGAACTGGACCGCTCGCAGGTGCTTGTCGTCGAGGCGGATCTCCGAGAGCTCGACGCGCAGGTGCGGGGCGCCCGCGGCGCTCGCGGCCTGGTGGAAGTGCTCCAGGGCCGACTCCACCCGCGCGCGCAGGGCCTCGGCGAAGCGCCGCGCCCGGCCGAGGCCCTCGGCGTGACCCGCTTCGCGCCGGCCCAGCCCCGAGCCGACGCGCGCCAGGCGCTCGGCCAGGTCGTCCACCGGACCCGTCGCGAAGTCTGCGGCTCGGGGGGAGTCCTGCATCGGGCGCAATATGGCACGAAAGCCCAGGGCCCGCCCGATAGCCGACCTCTAGGGGGTATGCATCCTCGGTGAGGCGATCACCGGCCCCGCCCCCTGCAGCTGGGCGAGCAGCAGGTCGCGCTGGGAGACGAAGTCCGCCCGCAGCCGGTCCGGGATCGCGTCTCCCGCGGGCATACGGATGGTGGCCGGGTTCACGTAGCGGCCCGCCTTGGCGATGCGGAAGCAGACGTGGGGACCGGTGGCGAGGCCGGTCTGGCCGACGTAGCCGATCACCTGCTTCTGGCGCACGGCGCTGCCCACCTTGAGGCCCCGGGCGAAGCGGGACAGGTGCGTGTAGTAGGAGACGTAGCCGTTGCGGTGGCGGATCTTCACCAGATTGCCGAAGCCACCGGCCCAGCCCCGCTCGATCACGCGCCCGTCGGCGACCGCCCAGACCGGCTCGCCGTGGGGCGCCGCGTAGTCGATGCCGTGGTGGGGCCGCTTGATCTTGAGGATGGGGTGCAGCCGCGAGCTGGAGTAGCGCGAGGTCACCCGCGCGTGGCGCACGGGCGCCTTCAGGAACTTGCCCTCCACCGAGGTGCCGTCCGGGCGGTAGTAGCCCCCCCGCCCCGCCTCGCGCTCGAAGTAGACCGCCTCCAGGCTGCCCACTTCGCCCTCGTAGTGCGCGGCCAGGATGCGCCCGGGGCGCAGGTAGGTCTCGCTGCCGTCCTCGTCCACGCGGTAGAGCCGCTCGTAGAGCACGCGGAAGGCGTCGCCGGCGCGCACCGAGCGGGTGAAGTCGAGATCCCAGGCGAAGATCTCGGAGAAGTCGTGGGCGAGCTGCGAGTCCTCACCCCGTGCCGTGACGGCCTCGTAGAGGGTGCTCTCCACCCGACCCTGAAGAGTGGTGCGCCGGCTATTGAGATTCGCCTCCTCCTGGCGCACGACCGGGCGCCCGTGATCGTAGAAGAGGTGGACCAGCTCGTAGCGGCTCAGCGCGTAGCGGAAGTCGACCAGCGCCCCGGCGCCGTCGAGCTGGACGGTCCAGGTGTGGCCGGGCTGGGCGCGCCGGAAGCTGAACTCGGGCCGTACCAGCCGGTCGATGCGGAAGGCCAGGGCCCGGGCCAGGCCGGCGCGCGCAAAGGAGCTGGACAGCGAGTCGCCGGGGCGCATGCTGCCCTTCACGATTCTGCGCTCCGGCGCCGGCGGCCGGCTGGGCGGCGCCGGCGCCACCGGCGCGACCACCGCCAGCTCGACACTGGGCTCGGCGGGGTCGGCCGGAAGCTCGTCGGCCTCTGCCGCCGCGGCCTCGGCGGCCTGCGCCGGCGACCCCTCGCTGGCACCGGCCGCCAGCGAGAGCGCCGCGGCCGTCAGCAGGGCGAGCGCAGACCCCCCGCCGGTCCAGACCAGCAGGCTGCGCGCGACGACTTCCGAGGATCGGATGCCAGCGCCCGACATCCAGCTGGCTCTCTTGCACACATCAGCGGGACCTAGGATTAGCGCCCGACCCGCAGCTCCGCACGGGAGAAGCCGGCCGCGCGTGACGAATTTGTGACGAATGTCACACGTTCGGGAAGGGGGCGGGCCAGGGATGCAGGAGCTGACGGCTGGCCGTGGCTTCTAGCCCACAGCCTCCGCGGCTAGCGCAGCTCCTGGATCGCCTTGTGGAGGTCCTCGAAGAGCGGCTCGATCTGCTCGAGCTCCAGGCACGAGAAGGCCACGCGCAGATCCGTGGGGGAGGTCGCGATCAGCCCGATGCCGTACTCGTCGAGCAGGTGCAGGCGCACGCGCTCGGCGTCGACCCCGTGCAGCCGGACGCACATGAAGTAGCCGCTGTTGAAGGGATAGGGCTCCCAGCTCTCCCGGAAGCGCGGTGCCGAGGCCAGCTCGTGAACGCGCGTCGCCCGCTCGCGCAGCAGCTCGCACTTCTGCTTGCGCTCGTCCGCCAGGCTGGGCGACGCCAGCGCCTGCTCCACCAGCGACTGGGAGAGATGGGCCACGTTCGAGATGCCGGCCCGGATGGCACCCCGCGTCTTGGCGTCGAGCACCTCGCAGACCTCGTCGGCCGTCTCCGCGCGACCGGGGCCGAAGCTCAGGAAGCCGCAGCGCAGGCCCCAGACGAAGAGCTCCTTGGTGGCGCCGTCCAGGCGCAGGGCGAGCAGGTTGGGGTGCCGGTTCGCCAGGCGGCCGAAGAGCGACTCGGTCAGGGTCGGTCCGTCGAGGTGGTAGAAGAGCCCGAAGTAGGCGTCGTCGAGCACGGCCACGACGCGGGTGCCGCTCTCGGCGCGCCGCAGCAGGGCCTCCACCAGCCCCTCCGCCTCTGCCTCGGTCGGCATGTAGCCGGTGGGGTTGTTGGGGAAGTTGAGCAGGACCATCAGCTTCTCGTGGCGCTCCGCGCACTCGACGAGGCTGCGCTCGAAGCCGCCGACGTCGAAGCCCCGGCCGGCGTAGAAGGGGAAGGTGGTGATCTTCGCGCCGAGGTGCACCTCGTAGGAGAGGCGGTAGTTGCCCCAGAGCTTGTCCGGGAGCACCACCGGATCGCCCGGGTCGAGGAACAGCGCGCCGGCCAGCTCGATGCCGTGGGTGATGGCGCTGGTGACGATGGGCAGCCCGACGCGCTTGCCCGCCAGCGAGGGGTTCTCGGCCAGCATCTTCTCGCGCCAGCGCTCGCGCAGGCCGGGCCGGCCGGCCGGCGGCGCGTAGGGCAGTGCGTCGGCGGGGGCCACGCCCCCGAGCTGGCGGGCGATGCTGGGAAGCGCCATCGGCCCCGACGCCTCGGTCGCAATGCCGATGGTCGCGTTGAAGCGATGGGCCTTCTGCTTGGCCTCGGCCGTCTGCGAGAGGATGCCCTTCGGGAAGTAGAGGCGCCGTCCGTAGGCGGAGAGCATGGCCAGGACTTCGGGAGCGGCCTTGGCCAGCCGCTCGTTCAGCTGCTCGGCGAGGGGGTTCAGCGACTCGGGGGGCATGGCCCGGAAGCTACAGCCGGCGCTGCAGGACGTCCATGTGGACGCCGAAGCCGAGGGCCCGCCAGAAGGCCTGGCCCTCCGCGTTGGCGGCGGCGACGCGCACCTCCACCCGCTCGACGCCCCGGGCCGCGACCCACTCGAGGGCCGCCTCGGCCAGGGCCCGACCGATGCCGCGCCGGCGCGCCTCGCGGCGCACCGCCAGCACGGTCAGCTCGGCCCGCTGCGTCTCCACCGGCGCGGCCGGCGCGCGCTCGCTGCGTGGCGGGCAGCGCCCGGCCAGCCGCCCCTCGAGCTCCCAGACGAAGACGCCGGCCCGGTCGTCGGAGAGCTGGTCCTCGAGCAGGCGCGCCACTCCGGGAGCGGCGTCGCGGCGCAGCCGGTGCTGCGGATCCAGGGCGGCGTGGTGTCCGGCCAGCGCGATCCAGAGCGCGACCAGCTCGCCGAGGTCCGACGCCAGCGCCGGGCGCACGTGGCCGGCCGAGCTCGCGCCCTCCCCGCCGGAGCCGACCGGCTCGGTCACGGGAGGCGCCCGGCGTCTCCGGACTCCCTGCGCTCCCGGACGTCGCGCAGCTCGCCGGAGCGCCGCATGAAGAAGCGGCCGCGCAGGCTGGCGTCGCGCTCGAAGCGACCGGTCAGCAGCGCGCCGTCCTCGGAGACCCCGGTGGTCGCGTAGCGGGTCACGCCGTCCAGGCTCTCGACGCTGGCCGAGCCGAGGACGTCGCGTTGCTCGAAGACGGGCCGCTCCGGCGCTCCGCGGATGCTCCACTGCTCCGAGTAGGTCACGACCGCCGCCGACCCCGCCGCGGCCACCGCCGTCGAGCGCCAGCCCTGCTGCGTGGAGCCCCGCAGGGTCTTGGAGCGTTGGCCGCGCGGATTCACCTCGAGCCCGTCGCGAATCTGCTCGAGCTGGCCGGCGCTGGGCTCCCAGGTCTGTGCGACGCGCTGGCTCCGGCCGCCGGCCTCCGCGAAGCGACCGCTGGCATCCGGGAAGACCACGATCGGATACTCGCGCCAGCGCAGCCGTGGGCCCGCGGCTTCGAAGACCCAGAGCCGGTCCTCCCAGCGCCAGCGCTCCGGATCTTCCGCGCTCGCGTCGCGGTAGTGCACCAGCACGTGCCAGCTGCCCAGCAGCGAGGGCGGCTCGGCAGCCGCCGTCGCGACGCAGAGCCCCAGCCCGAGCAGCGACAGCGCGGCTAGATGCGACGCTCGGCGTCCGGGAAGCTGCGCCACACCGGCACTCCACAGAAGTGGGACCCCTCCGTACAGCGGGGTCGGGCCAGGCCGGAGCGCACGCTGCACGGCGGACCCACGTGACGCACCAGCTCCGGATGCACCTCGCGCACCTGGGCCAGCTCCTCCATGGAGGCCTGCCAGATCTCGCGCTGGGCGTTCCAGCAGGTCCGCATGGTCCACTTGTGCAGCAGGTCGAGCAGCGTCCCCGACTCCTCGAAGCGCACGACCAGGGCGTTCGGAAGCACGTAGAGGGCGGTCTCCGGATCGACGCCCCGATCCTGCAGGCGCGCCCGCGTGTCCCAGGCGTCCTCGACGGCCTCCCGGAACAGCGAGTGGCACTCCGGACTCTGGCGGATCAGCTCGGGCTCGACGACGTCGACCTCCCGGGGAACGGTGCGCGAGAGCAGCGGTCGCGAGCCGGGCACGGTCCGGTGCCGCTGGTCCTGGGAGTCCGCCGTGTGCGACAGCCGCTTGCGGAACACGTAGTGGGCGTGGGCCAGGCTGCGCATCAGCGGCGCGTGGGTCGAGACGTTCAGCGTCTCCAGCAGGTAGCGGTTGCGCGACGGGTCCAGCGCGGCGGCCCGGGCCTCGTCGTCGGAGAGCTGCGGGCGCCCCAGCACGTGGCGCACGGCATCGGCCACGACGGCCGGGGCGCGGGCGCTCCAGTCGACGAGGCGCGAGCTCAGCCCGCCCAGCGAGGCGTCGAAGCGAGCCGCCGCCTCGGCGTCGCCGAAGCCGGGCGGCGCCAGCCGCCGCTCCTCCACCTCGTCCTCCTCCAGGGGCCGCTCGCCGATGCGGGTGAAGAAGTCGGGATCCAGCCGAGCCACCTCCTGCACCATGGCGCGAACCACGCTCAGGGATTCCTGGGGCGCGTCGGAGACGCGGCACATGCGCTGCAGGCGGTGCAGCACGATGCCGGAGACCGTGTAGACCATGGCCGTATGGCAGGCGATGGGGATGACGTAGCGGGCCGTCTCGATCGCCTTCTTCTCGGCCTCGCGCCGCACGCTGCGCCCGAAGGCCTGGGACTGGCGCTCCTCGAGCCGCCAGAGCTGGGAGAGGATGTCGCGGGTGACGGGCTCGAGGCGCCGGCTCAGCTCGGCGTAGGCGCGCCAGGCGCGCTGGACCGCCGCCTCGAAGAGCTGGCGGTCCTCGCCCTTCAGGGCGGCGGGGACGTGGGCCCGCACCTCGTCGAGGCGCACGTAGCGCTGGCTCTGCTGCTCGGTGTTGTAGTAGGGGAAGGCGTGCAGGAAGGACCAGACCAGCTGTCGCGAGATGCCCGAGAGCTCGAACTCGAAGCTCGCGTGCTGATACACCGTGTGGTGTCCACCCTCGAAGGTGAGGGGGCCGATGGTGCTGCGCTGGCGCTCGGTGATCTCGTCGAGCCCGACGACGCGTGGGGAGTAACAGGTGCGGGCCGCCGAGATGGCGTCGTCGTAGGGGCGCCGGGTCGCGTGGCGCAGCCGCACGACGGGCCCGCCGTCGATCACACCGTCGCTGACGGTCATCTCCCCCCTCTTCCCGACGGACTCTCGCAGAGGCCGGCAGGCCGGGCAAGCGAGCGGCGAGGGCGCGAGCCGAGCGGAAAAGCTTTTCCCATTTGGTCGCCCAAAACGGGAGCGGAGGCGCCCCGTCGGGCCCGGACCCCGTCTCGAACCCGCTCGCGCTTCGCTCCTGTTTCCGGAAGCTTGGCAGCCCTGCTGCGAGCTGCTGGAGTTGCCGCTCGAGTTGGCACGCAGCTTGCGCGGCTGTCCCGCGGGAGGGTGCATCCGCGCCAGCGGACTGGGTGATGACCGCAATCTGGATCGTACATCGCGAGCCTCGAACGCGAGCGGCCCTCGCACGCCTGGCGGCGGCGCCGGAAGACTCGCTGCGCGCGGGGCCGGGCGATCCCGCCCTCGACGCCGCCCCGCCGGCCGACGTGGTGCTGCTCGGTCTCGACGGCGACTTCGAGGCCGAGCTGGAGTTCGCGCACCGCACGGCTCCGCGCCTCGGCGATGCCACCTGGATCCTGGTCCCGCAGCACCGCGACCTGCCCGAGGCCCAGCGCCTCTTCGACACCCTCGGCGCCGACTTCCTGAGCTTCCCGCCCGACGCCCTGGCGCTGCGCCAGCGGATCCGCGCGGCACGCGAGCGGCGCAGCGAGGCCCTGCCCCTCTCGCAGCGGCCGGTTCGCGAGGAGCTGCGCGAGCGCTTCACCCGCTGGTTCGTCGACCTGGAGCTCCCCGAGCTGCTGCGCGCGGTGGACCCGCGGCTGGCCGACGTCCCCCTGCTGGTGGAGGGCGAGCCGGGCAGCGGCCGCGCCCTGCTGGTCCGCTACGTCCACGCCTTCGGGGGCTCCGCGGCGGGTGGACTGGTCGAGATCGCCTGCGGCGCCGAGCTCGACGCGGAGCTGCTGCTGGCCCGGCTCGGCGCCGGCTGCGAGCGCCACCCCCCCGCGGCGCCACTCTCCATCCTGCTGAGCGACGTCCACCTCCTCGAGGCCGCGTTGCAGAGGCAGCTGGCGGCCTGGATCGAGTTCGGGCCGCCGCCCGGGCGGCTGCGCAGCGGCGGCCTGCGCTGGATCGCCACCGTCGACGACGGAGCCGCCCTCGACCCGCGGCTGCGGCGCCGGCTGGCCCGGCTGTGGATTCGCATCCCGGCGCTCCGCGAGCGCATTCATGCCATCACCCGCTTCGCCAACGAGACCGCCCACCGCTGGTGTACGCGCCGCGGCATTCCCGCGCGCCGCATGGGCGAAGACGCCGCCCTGGTGCTCGAGGAGTACCCCTGGCCCGGCAACCTGGCCGAGCTGGAGGCCGTGGTGGAGCAGACCCTGGTGGCCGGCTCCGCCGATCCGGTCCGCGCGGCCGACCTGCGCCTGGCGGGCGAGGCCATGGCCCCTCTGGATGCGCCCAAGCCGGCGGCGGCGGCGGCGGCGCCGCCGACGACGCGGCTGCCGGGGGTCCTCCCCGAGCTGGAGGCGGCCCCGGAGCTGTGGCAGCTCGGCGACGACGAGCCCGGCGAAGAGGGCATGGAGACCGAGCTCGCCGCGGCGGACGAGCTGCCGGACCTGGCCGAGCTGCTGCCCGAGGAGCCGGAGGAGCCGGACGAGCCGGCTCTCGAGGAGTCGGGCCCGGAGGTCGCGGAGCCCCCCCTGCAGCGCCTGGCGGGGGCACTCGCCCACGAGGTGCGCAACCCGCTGACCGCCATCCGCAGCTTCGCGGCGCTGCTGCCGGAGCGCTACGCGGACAGCGAGTTCCGCTCGCAGTTCGCCGAGCTGGTGGGCGAAGGGGTCGAGCGGATCGAGGACGTGGTCGCGGGTCTCGAGCGGCTGGGCTCGCTGAGTCCCCCGGTGTCGAGCCCGGTGGACGTGACCGCGCTGCTGGACGAGCTGCTGCGCGAGCGACGCGACACGATCCGGCGACGCGGCCTGCTGGTGCTGAAGGAGCTCGAGTCCGAGCAGCCCCTGGCGCTGGCAGACCCGGACCAGCTTCGCTTCGCCTTCGAGGCCGTCCTGAACCAGGCCCTGGAGCTGGTGCCCGAGCGCGGGGACGTCTACTGCGCCTCCAGGCACCACCCGGACGGACTGCGCGGCGGGCCCAGTCTGCGCGTGCTGCTGCGCTTCCGGGGCTCGCCGGCGGTGACCGACGACGCGGGGGGCGGCCTGTCGCCGGCCGAGAACGCCCTGCAGCTCGTGATCGCCGACTGCGTGATCCGCGGCCTCGGCGGCAGCACGGCGCTGGACGCCGGCAGCTCCGAGACCGTCCTGGTGGTGGACCTGCCCGCCCCGGCACTCTGAGCCCTGCGCTACGTTGCTCGCGCATGGCCGACGTGCTGGTCGTGGACGACGAGCTGGGGGTCCGCGAATCCCTGAGGATGCTCCTCAAGGACGAGTGCGGCGTTCACGTGGCCAGCTCCGTGGACGAGGGCATCGCGGCCCTGCGCCGGGGCGACTTCGACCTGGTGCTCCTCGATCTGGTCATGCCCGGCCGAAGCGGCCTGGAGCTGCTGAGCTGGGCTCGCGAGCAGTCGGAGGCTCCGCCCATCGTGGTGCTCACGGCGACGCGCACGGTCTCCTCCGCGGTCGAGGCGATGAAGCTGGGCGCCGCCGACTACGTGACCAAGCCCTTCGAGATCGACGGGCTGCGCATCAAGGTCAGGCAGCACCTGGAGAAGCGGGCCCTGGAGCGCGAGGTCGCCGAGCTGCGCGCGACGGTGGAGCGCAGCGAGCGCCTCGGCGAGATGCTCGGGCGCAGCGAGGCCATGCAGGAGGTCTTCCACACCCTGCGCCGCGTGGCCCGCGCCCGGACCAGCGTGCTCATCCAGGGAGAGAGCGGGACCGGCAAGGAGCTGGCGGCGCGAGCCATCCACGAGCTGAGCCCGCGCTCCAAGGGCCCCTTCGTGGCCGTGAACTGCGCGGCGATTCCCGACACCCTGATCGAGAGCGAGCTCTTCGGCCACGAGCGAGGTGCCTTCACCGACGCCCACGAGCGACGCATCGGCC
>CAZYOL010000033.1:0-28627 GCA_964649065.1 uncultured Spirochaetales bacterium | reverse complement strand
CGGGGCACAGGCGCTCAGGGCCGCCAGGGCGAGCGCGGCCAGGCCCGCGCCCGCCAGCCGGGCGCGGCGAGACGGCGGGCGGGGCGGCCTCCCCGCCGCCCCACCGCGCCCGCTCGCTCGCTTCCGATCAGGCCGCCAGCTCCGCGCACCCCCCATGCGTGCCCTCCCCCGGCGTGATGCCGACCCGGGAGAGACGCGCCGGCCCGCGCCCGTATTCACGGCACGGCGCGCGCTGACTTAGACTCCCGCCATGGCAGCGGCCGATGCGATCGGAGCCGAGGCGGTCGAGCTGCGGGCGGGCTGGATCCGCTCCCCCGGCTGGGATGCGCTCTGGATGTTCTCGGCTCTCTGGGGGGCCTTGCTGCTGGCCGCCAGCGGCCTCTTCGACTCCGCGGAACGGGTCGGCCAGCTCTTCGTGGTGGCGGGCGTCGGCGTCTCGATCGCCCACTCCTGGTCGACCACCTACATGGTGCTGCTCTCGCCCCTGCTCGCCGAGGAGCGACGTCGCAGACCCCGCAAGTACCTCTGGACCCCGCTGGTGCTGGTGGGCCTGGCCTTCGCCCTGGGCCTGGCGGTGGCGTCCTGGCAGCGCTTCCCGGCCGACGGCCGCTTCGGCCCGGGCCTGTGGCCCTTCGCGCTCTACATCTCGCTCTTCTGGGTCGGTCACTTCTGGCACTTCGGCAACCAGGACTTCGGAGTCCTCACCCTCTACCGCCAGAAGGCCGGCCAGAGCGGCGGGCTCGATCGCCGCGTCGACAAGCTCTACACGGTCGCGATGATGTTCGTGATCCAGCCCGTCGTCTACCTGAGCATCGTCCGCACCACGGCCTTCTCGGAGCTGGCCTACACGCTGCTGCCGATCGACCTCCCGACGCTGCGCGCCGTCGCCGAGCTCTGCGTCGTGGCGGCGGGGCTCCTCAGCCTGGGCGTCGCCGGCTACGAGCTGAGCAAGCCCAACCGGTCGCTGCCGAAGCTCCTCTACATCGGGGTGATCTTCCTCCACCCCACCCTGCTCTACGCCTCGCTGCACTGGGCCCCGGCCTTCGGCGCAGCCTACTTCGTGGCCTACCTGTGGAGCCACTGGCTCATCGCCATCGGCCTGGTCGCGCGCATCAACACCGGCTTCTACCGCAGCCACGGCGCCTCGCCCTGGCTGGCGGCCGCGCGGCACGGGGCCTGGGTGGGAGGCATCACGACCTTCGTCCTGCTGCTGACGGCGGGCTACCAGCGCTTCGCCCTCTTCAACGTCGATGGCTTCCGCTACAAGGAGATCCTGGCCGGCATCACCCCGGAGGCGCGGCTGGTGATCGGCCTCTTCTTCGGATTCTTCCTCGCCGAGCAGCTGCTCCACTACTACTGCGACCGCTGCCTGTTCCGCTTCCGCGACGCCGGCGTCCGCAAGCGCGTCGCTCCGCTGCTCCTCGGCTAGAGGCGCCCCCTCAACTCCCGCGCCCGACCTGCCGATCCGCCCCGCGGAGGGAGAGCCGTGTCTCAGCGGGCCGAGCCGCGCATCCGGAAGCGCCTGCCCTGCCGCCTGCGGGTGACGGGCCGCCAGCACGCGGGCATGGTCCTGAACGTCTCGCCGCGGGGCCTCTTCGTGCAGACCCACGCCCAGGCCGAGCCGGGCGACTCCGTGGAGCTGGATCTGCAGGTTCCCAGCTTTCGCGAGCCCATCCCGCTCCGGGCCCGGGTCGTGTGGCGCCGCGTGGTGCCCCAGCAGCTGCGCAACGTGGCCGAGGGCGGCCTGGGCGTGCGCATCGAGAACGCGACCGAGCCCTACTACCGCTTCCTCTCCAGCGTGTTTCCCGCCGCCTCCTGAGCCGGCCCTGGACTCGGCGCCTCACGGCCTCCGCGCCCGTCCGGGGCTGTCGTGCTGCGCGACCACGGGATCCTCGTCACGGGCGCCACCGGCCGGCCCGCCCGCAAGCCGGAGCTCTTCGCCTAGCTCGGGCCGGCGGAGGAAGGCTCCTGGGAGATCGCCTCCAGCTCGCGCGCCCCGGTCTCGGGCACGAAGCACAGGCACAGGCCGGCGAAGGCGGCCGCGACCGAGACGACGGCCACCATGCGGGTCAGATCGTCGAAGGACTGGGTTCCCCGGGCGACCCAGTAGAGCGAGAGGCTCCATCCCGCGGTCTCGACGGCCACCAGCCAGCCGCTCGAGGTCCCCCGCTGCGAGGTCGGGAAGAGCTCGGCGGCCACCGTCTTGAGCACCGTATTGCCCGCCGAGGCGAAGAGCACGAAGCCGGAGAAGCCGAGCACCACCGTCGACTCGGGGCCCCGGTAGAGGAGCGTGGCGAAGGCGGGCACCACGAGGAAGGACAGTCCGGCGACCCAGCGCCGCCCGACGCGATCGCTGCCCCTCCCGCCGAGCACGTTGCCGAGGATGCCGATGGTGCCCCCGCCCACGATCAGCAGCGTGAAGCCCCCGGGCGACCAGCCGTGCTGGGTCTGCACGAACTGGCTCAGGAACTGGAAGACCGGCAGGCCCGAGGCCGCCGCGAAGAAGCCCGCGAGTCCGACGCCGGCGAAGCGGCGCGGATGCGTCCGGGCCAGCTGCAGGACGGGAGCCGCGTAGTCGCGCAGACCCCTCGCCAGGCTCGGGCCCGCCCGCGACCGGTGATCCTCGAAGCGGCGCGTCTCCCGCAGCGAGCGCCGCAGGAAGGGCAGCGCGACGAGGGGCGCGACGCCGAAGCCGTACAGCGAGCGCCAGCCCCCGGGCAACGAGTCGATGGCCGCGTAGAGGCCCGCCTGCAGCCCGAAGCCCACCCCGCCGAGCAGCCCGAGCAGACCGATGGCTCCCCCCCGGTGCTCCGCGGGGAACTCCTCGACCAGGATCACCACGGCCAGGCTGGCCCCGGTCAGCATGAAGACCCGGGTGAGGAGCTGGCAGAGCACGAGCTGGAGGGGGGTCTGGCTGAGACCGGTCGCGAGCGTGCCCAGGCTCATGCCGATGAGGGAGGCCAGGAAGACCCGGCGGCGACCGATGCGGTCGGCGAAGGGAACGATCAAGAAGGTTCCGATGCCGCCCAGGCGAATGGCGCCGAGGTAGTAGCCGGCATCCGCGGTGTCGATCCCCAGGTCGTGCATGATCTGGGGAAGGGCCGAGGTCAGCAGGCCGATGTCGTACTGCTCGAAGGCGAGGCCCAGCGAGACCAGCAGCAGCACCCGGACCGCCGGCAGCGGCAGGCGGGCGCCGGGTCGGAAGAACCAGCGGAGCGGCGGCGGCAGGCGCACGCTGCTCGGGGAATCGGGCGGCACGAGGGCCGACGGTAGCGGCTCGCGCTCAGGAGCGGCGGCGGCGACGGCTGCGCTCCGCCCAGGCCGAGAGATCGAGGAGCTGACGCCCCAGCTCCTCGCCGGAGGGCGAGAGCTGGTAGCCCGCGGCTCCGAGCTCGACGATCTCCGCCTCGCGCAGCTCGCGCAGGCGGGCGTTCAGCACGCTGGGGGAGACCTCGTCGCAGCGCTCGCGCAGGGCGCGGAAGGAGAGCGGACCGTCGCGCAGCTCCCAGAGCACGCGCAGCGACCAGCGCCGCCCGAGCAGATCGAGCAGCTCGACGATGGCCCGCCGGGAGCCGCGGCCTCCCCGGGCCCCGCGCGCCGTCATCTGCCTGCCTCCCCCACGCCCGCCCCCGCGCCCATGCCCACGCCCGTGCCCACGCCTGGAGGACGGGTCCTGGCGCTATTGAAACAGTAGCGGTACGCTACTGTAAACGTAGCGCCTGCCGCCACACGGAGGAAGAGCCTTGGAGAAGCCCCGCCTGGCCCCCCTCGAGCCCCCCTACGAGCCGGAGCTGGCCGAGTGCCTGGCCGCCATGATGCCGCCGGGAATGGAGCCCCTGCGCCTGTTTCGCACCCTCGCCCACAATCCGCGCGTCCTGGCCAAGATCCGGCAGGGGAGCCTGCTCGATCGCGGCTCCCTCGAGCGCCGAGACCGCGAGATCGTGATCCTGCGCACCACTGCGCGCTGCGGCTCCGAGTACGAGTGGGGCGTGCACGTCGCCTTCTTCGCCCGCCGCTTCGGCCTGAGCGAGGAGCAGATCGCCGCCACCGTGCAGGCCGGTCCCGAGGCCGGGGTCTGGCGGCCGCGCGACCGCCTGCTGCTGCGTCTGGTCGACGCACTGCACGAGGATGCCTCGCTGCCCTCCGCCCTGTGGCGGGAGCTGGAGGCCGGCTTCGATCCCGCCCAGCTCGTGGAGCTGGTGGTGCTGGCCGGCTTCTATCACACCATCGCCTTCGTCACGAACGCCTTCGGCGTCGCACCCGAGGAGGGGGCTCCCCGCTTTCCGGAGCGCTCGGGCCCGAGGCCAGGCTCCGCTCCCGGCGCGCCAGGCTGAGGCGCAGGCGCCGGCGCTCGGCCTGCGGCAGACGCACCTCGGCCCCCAGGGCCGCCTCGACGGCCCGCAGCTCCGAGGACGTCTCGGCCCGCAGAATGCGCTCGCGCAGCTCCGCGTAGGCGCCGGAGCAGGAGCCGCAGAGCTCGCCCAGCACGGGAAAGGACATGCGGTGCACGGGGCTCGGCCCGAGCTCGCGGAGAGCGCGCTGGTGGGCCGCGGTGCCATAGCCCTTGTGCTGCGCGAATCCGTAGCCCGGGTAGAGCGCATCGAGGCGCTGCATCCGCGCGTCGCGCCGGGTCTTGGCGACGATCGAGGCTGCGGCGATGGAGAAGCTGCGCGCATCGCCCTTCGGCAGCGCCTGCTGGGGCAGGGAGAGGGAGGGAAGCCGGCGCGCGTCGACCAGCAGCTCCTCGGGGGGCTCGCGGAGCGCCTCCACGGCCCGGCGCATCGCCAGCAGTGCCGCGTGGTATACGTTCAGGCGATCGATCTCCTCGACCTCCGCGACGCCGACGCCCACGCCCTCGGCCCGCGCCTCGATCTCGGCCGCGAGCTCCAGGCGCCGCCGCGGATCGAGGCGCTTCGAGTCGTCCACGCCGGCGATGCGCGTCTCGGGGGCGAAGACGACGGCGGCCGCCACCACCGGGCCCGCCAGCGGTCCGGTGCCCGCCTCGTCGACGCCGGCCACCCGCCTCACGCCCACGCGCCAGCGCGCGCGCTCCGGCTCCAGCAGCCGGTCGAGCCGGCGCTGCTCGGCGCGCTCCCGCGCGCGCAGGCCCTCCAGGCGCTCGCAGAGGCGCTGCACGCCGCGCCGGCGGTCACGGCGCAGCCGCTGCAGGAGGCCCGGCGGCAGCACCGCTCCCCGCCCGAAGCGCTGCTCGAGCTCCCGGACCGAGAGGTCGGAGATCGAGAGGCCGGAGATCGCGCGCTCCGAGGCGTCTCCCCCCACGCCGCCAGAGTGCCTCAACGGCGCTGGGCGATCACGACCTCCGAGGCGATGCCGAAGGGCACGTGCAGGGACCGGTGGCGCAGGCTCCAGCGCTCCGCGTCGAGGAAGCGCCGCATCTCGAGGGGCCGGCAGCCCCCCACCCACATCGGATTCAGGCGGTGCACCGATCGCCACAGGAAGGTGGTGAGGCGCGACAGCGGCGAGGCACCGGGCGTCAGGCCGACCAGCCCCAGCAGGCCCCCGGGCTCGAGCACGCGGTGCGCCTCGGCGAGCACCGCGGCAACGTCCTCGACCGAGAGCAGGTCCAGCACGTAGCTCGAGAGGAAGCGATCGAAGGCCGCGTCGGGCACGTCGAGCTCGGGGCTGCCGTCGCTCAGGCGAACCTCCGCGCGGGCGGCGAAGGGCCGCAGGCGCTCGCGGGCGAGCCGGACCATCGTCTCGCTCTGGTCGATCCCCAGGTAGCGCGCCGTCTCGGGCAGCTTCTCGGCGAGGATCTCCACCGCGAAGCGCCCCGTGCCGCTGCCGAACTCGAGCACGGCCCGGGCGCGATCCAGCTCGGCGTGCCGGACCAGATCGCGCAGGGCGGGCTCCTCGTAGAAGACCTGCGAGTCCTGGCCGGCGCCCAGGCGGTCGTAGAAGCGCCGGGCCTGCTCGTGACTGAGGGTGCGCTCGCCGCTCACGACGGCGGCGGCTCCCGCGATCCGCGATCGACCGGCTCGGTGACGCGGCAGTCCGCGGAGGCCAGGGCTGCCCTCACGCCTCCGATCGCTCCACGCAGGCGATTCTACCACCGCCCGCTCGTAGGAGCGCGGCGTGATAGACTCGGCCGCCCCAGCGGGAGGAACACGATGGAGCGACGTGCGGTCCGGATCGGAGCGCTGGCCTTGGGCATGCTCGGCTCGACGGCCGGGCTGCTCGCCTGCATGACCGACGAGGTGGGCGTCTCCACCTCCTTCGATCCGCTGAGCAGCTTTCCCGCCCAGGCGACCTACGTATGGGACGCCCAGGGAATCTCGCTGCCCGACGATCCGCGCATCGACGCCGAAGGAGTGGACCGCGAGATCCGGAAGGCGGCCCGCGAGTCCTTCGCGGCCCGCGGCTACCGGGAGACGACGGGCTCGGCGCAGTACCGCCTCGCCTACCAGCTCGGCGTCGACACCTGGACCGGACCGGATCGCTCGGCGGCGGTGGGCTCGCTGTCGGTCGAGCTGCTGGAGATGGACACGCGGCGCAAGCTGTGGACGGGATACGCGCGGGCGGACATCCACGTCGGCCTGGAGGAGGCCGAGCGGCACGCGCGCCTGCGCAGGATCTTCGACCGCATGCTGGCCGATTTTCCTCCGAGCCAGCGGGGGGGCCTCTAGGGCGCCAGCCCGGAGCTCTGGCGGTAGCGCCCGCGCAGCCAGCGCAGGCGCAGCGCGACGGCGAGCCGCCGGAGCCAGCGATCCAGCGGGGGCAGCCGTCGGCGCTCGACGACGACACCGTCGCGCAGCCTCAGCAGCCAGTCGCCGGCGCTGCGCTCCTCCAGGCCGCCGGGCAGCAGGCGCCGCGAGGGCCGGTCGGGGTCGAGCAGATCGCGCGTGTCGAGGATGCGCACCGGCATCGCCACCCGGAAGCGCTCGATCAGCGCTCGCAGGCGTTCGCTCCTCTCGTAGGCACCCGGCTCTGCCTCGTGGACCAGCAGCGCCGGCGTCTCGCCTCGGGTGACCAGGTCGAGCACGGCACCGAGCCGGTCCGGCCGGTCGCCCGGCTCGAGGCCGCCCTGCAGCCACAGGCAGCGATAGCGGCGGCAGACCGGCGGGCGGCGCTCGTGAATCGCACAGCCCCCCTCGCTGCGGCCCACGCGCTGACTGGGACAGTCCTGCCCCGCCGGCTTTCGCAGCGGATCGACCCGCAGCACGCTGCAGCACAGCGAGCAGGGCCCGCAGCGGCGGCCGACCTCCTCCACGCGGGAGAGGCTACCGAGGCCAGCGCGCCGAGCCGAGGGCCACGAGGGCCAGCACCCCGCTTCCCAGCAGCAGCAGGGCCCCCGGCTCCGGAACGAAGTGCAGCGTGAGGGCGCCGAAGACCGAGATCAGCTCGAGGGCGCTGGCGCCGCCCGTGATGTTGGTGGAGACCTGGAGCGGGGTCACGAACTTCACGACGCCCGAGGGCAGCGCCGTGGACGAGGTGAGCGAGTCCGGTCCGTGGACGAAGCCGCTCTTGAAGACGGTGGTGAAGCCGCCGCCGACGACCTGATCGACCGCGCTGGCCTGGGCGATCGTCCAGGGATGGGCCACCAGGGAGACGCGGATCGGCCCGAAGCCCCCCACCGTGAGCAGCCCTCCGATTCCCACGCCGCCGCCGCCGGTGCTCGATGCCGGGGTGTGGAAGCTCAGCTCGAGCGGTACGAAGCCGCCGGGGAGGCAGGCCGGATCGAAGATGCAGAGGCGCACGATGCCCTTCAGTGGGAAGGCGCCGTTCGTGAGCGGGGGACCGCCCGCGAAGCCCGAGAGCGTCCCGTCGGCGATCGAGGCCGTCACCTGGACCGCCACCACCCCGTCGGCGATCACCTCGGGATCGGTGACGGGGATGCTCAGGCCCGTCTTGGCGATTCCGCCGTCGAGGCGCAGCGAGTCGAGCGCGCCGAAGCCCCCGGGTCCGTTCACCGTCGCGACGCCCTGCCCGGTGACGAAGGCGTTGGAGATCGGCCCGAGGTCGAACTCGAGGGTGCCCTTCCACTTGAGCGGCGCCGCCAGAGCGGACCCGGCGCAGAGAAGCAGCAGGCAAGAGACCGGGACGATGCGGGGCAGCCGCAGCATGAGACGCTCCTACTCGGTGTCGCCGCTCCGATGGCGGCGCGTTCTGCGACGCTATCGCGTGATTTCGGCAGGAGCGACGTGGACGCGCCCTGGAAGACACATGGACGGGTGTCCGCGACTTTGTCCTTGACCGCGGGCGGCTCGCCGTCGGAGAATGGCCTCGCTCTGGGAGGGAATCGATGGCTCGGCTTGCGCCCGCCTTGCTGCTGCTGCTGGTGCTGCAGCCCACCCTGGCCCCGGCTGCCTCGGTGGGCCTGGTGGCGGATCCACTGCTGAGCAGCCTGACTCCCGACGGGGGTCTGCCGGAGCCTCTCTCCGGCTCCCTGGCCGCGACGGTCGGCACCCTGCCCCTGCCCTCGGGGGCCACGCCCTTCGACCTGAGCCGACTGGATCTGCAGAGCGACAGCGGGCTCCGCATCAGCCTCGACGACTCGCTCGGCAGTCCCGGAGCCGGCGTGCTGCGCTCCGACGGTTCGATCGAGATCCCGACGCTCTTCGTGACGGTCGACACGGGCTCGTTGGTCTTCGACCTGGGCCTCACCGACGTCCTGGGAACCGCGCTCTTCGGTTCCGGTGGGCTCACGGTCCAGCAGATCTCGACCAGCTTCGACATCGACGACGGCAGCGGCAACCTGCTCGCGGTGAGTGCGGTCTTCGTGGTGCCCGAGCCCGCGACGGCCGCGCTGGCGGGCCTGGGGCTGCTGCTGCTCGGCCTGCGCAGCCGGTCGCGGCAGGGGGTCCCGGAATGACGCGTCGAGCCCTGCTCGCCCTGGCGCTCTGCGCCGTGATCTGTGTCGGATCCACGGTGCGCTGCGTGATCGGCATCGTGCCGTCTCAGAACGTCATCGTGGTCGCCGGCTTCGCCGAGCCCCACACGCCCGGCTCGGGCGCGCCCGAGGAGTTCGTGCCGCCGCCGGGAGGCTCCCTCGAGCAGCTCCTCGGGGCGAGCCCGGACCTGAACCAGATCCAGTACGTGCGCACCTCCCTGCCGAAGCTCGGAAGCGGCGGAACGCGCGCCGTCTTGATCCTGATCCCGGGCTTCCTGGGGGGCGCCACCACCTTCGATCCGCTGGCGCGCGACCTGGTGGCGAAGTTCAACGGCAACCTCGAGGTCTGGGCCGTGGACCGCCGTCCCAACCAGCTGGAGGATCGCCTCGGAGCCACCTACGCGGTGAGCCAGGCCGAGGCCAATGGCTGCGGGCAGCCGGCGGGGAGCTGCAGCGGCATCCTCGAGGGAGCCCAGTTCTACTTCGCGGACACCGACGTAGCCCCGCTCGGCGACTTTCCGGGCCCCGGCGATCTCGACGTCAACCTGAACGGCAGCTTCGATGCGCAGCTCCCCCTCGACGACGGAGACGGGGCGCGCCTGCCGATCCTCTTCACCCAGGACGAGCTGCGGGCCTTCCAGGCCAGCTGGGGCCTCGACACCTACTTCAGGGACTGGAAGATCCTGGTCGAGCAGGCGCGGGCCCTGGTGGGCCCGGACGGCGTGGTGCTGATGGGGGGCCACTCCCAGGGCACCACCTGGGCCAGCACCTTCGCGGCCTACGACTTCGACCCGGACCCGAGCCACGTGGTGGCGGGCTACAGCCTGATCGATGGCCTGGTGCTGATCGAGGGCGGGGGCGTCGGCACCGGACAGGCCATGCCGCCGACGCGCGCCGAGTACGACGCGACGGTAGCCAGCCTGGAGACGCCCGGGGGGCCGGACGTCTTCCTCGAGAGCTTCAGCGGGATTCCGTCGCTGGGCCTGGGCACCTCGGGCGAGGTCTCGGCCGTGGCCGCCTCCTTCCAGCCCGACGAGCCGGCGCTGATCCAGCGCACTCCCGTGTTCGGCTCGGGCCTGGTCGCCATCCTGCTCGGCGCGCCGGCCACCAACGAGGCCCTGGTCGGTCTCTTTCTGGACGACGACTTCTCGCCGATCGGTGCCTTCCGGGCCTCGATCGGCTTCACCGACGACGGACCGAACAGCTTCAACCCGCTGGGCCTCGACGCCTACGTCGCCGGGTCCAACGGCGGCCTCCGCACCTGGAAGGACTTCGACGACCCGGCGATTCCCTCCTGCGCGGTGAACGATCCGACGGTGAGCCCCGGCTGCGCCGACGTCGACAACGGCCCCGAGGCCGGTCCCGCGGACAGCCCGCCCATCAAGGTGAACGGCGTGGAGCGCGAGGTGACAGCGATCCAGACCTTCATCGACACCCAGTTCGGCAAGGCCAACGGCTTCGAGTGGTACTTCACCTCGGGTCGCGTCGACCTCGACTTCTCCTACGGACGCGACTCGAGCTCCCTGGTGGCCCAGAGCCTGGTGCTCGACCCCAGCGACGAGGGTCCGCTCGTCGTGACCCAGAATGCCGACGTGAACGTCCCGGTGCTGGCCATCGGCGGGCGCAACGGCCTGACGCCCCAGGCCGAGTCCTTTGCCAGCTACCTGGGCTCGATCGGCACGCCAGCCCCGGACCAGATCGTCGTGCTGCTCGAGGGCTATGCCCACCTCGACCCGCTGACGGCAGCCGACAACGAGGCGGTGCCCCCGATCGTGGACTTCGTCTCGCTGCTGCTCCAGCGGGCGCTGCTCGACTGAGGCGTCGCGGGAGCGCGCTCAGCTGCGGCGGGCCCAGCGGCAGCCGAGCGGGAAGCCGCGCTCGGGCCGCACCGGATCGGCAAAGGCTGTGAAGGGCACCGCCAACGTGTCGGCGAGCGCGCTGAAGGGCAGATCCAGCACGTAGAAGACCTTCCCGTCGAAGGGAATCTCGCGGCGGATCTCGCTCGAGTAGCGCAGCCCCGAGTAGATCCCGGGACAGCCCTGGCCCCAGGAGCGGCTGCTGGCGCAGCCCCAGGCGCCGAGCGACGCCACCAGGGCGGCCAGCAGCACGCGGCCGCGCCAGCCGAGGCGCCGCGTCCTCGGCCGCCCGGCCGCTCGCCTCCCCCCGCCACGGCGCGCGCTCAGGGCTCCTCCCCCAGGTAGCCGAGGGCCCGGAGCTGCTCCCACATGGCTCGGCGGTCCCGGGCCTGCGGATCCTCCCGCCTCGGCTTCTCGCGCGGAAAGTACCGAGATGGCAGGGGCGACGCCGCGGCCTGCCAGGCCTCGAGCGCGGCGGCGAGCTCCTCGGCCCGGCCCGCGGGCACCTCGTCCGTCTCGAGCAGGTTGCGCGTCTCCTCGGGATCGCTGGCCAGGTCGTAGAGCTCTGCGTGCTGGCCTCGCACCAGGTACTTCCAGCGCCCGCTGCGCACGCTGCGCGGCCGCCGCGGGGAGCGAGGCTGGGGCCCCTCGCTGAAGACCGGTCCGCGCTCGAAGGCCTCGCCGCGCAGGAGCGGGAGCAGGCTCCGCCCATCGAGGTCCGGAGGCCGCACGAGGCCGAGGTGCTCGAGCACGGTGGGCGACAGATCGACCAGCGACACCACCTCGCTCACCCGCGCGCCGCCTCGCTCGCCCCCGGGCAGGCGGATCAGGAGGGGCACGTGGACCAGCGTCTCGTAGGCCGAGAAGCCGTGGCTCCAGCGGTCGGGATGCTCCCAGAAGGTCTCTCCGTGGTCGGAGGTGACGACGATCAGGGCCCGGTCGTAGAGGCCGCGCTCGCGCAGACCCCGGAACAGACGGCCGACGTGGTGGTCCAGGTAGCTCACCTCGCCGGCGTAGAGCCGGGCCAGGGCGCGCTCCGTCTCGTCCGGCCCGGTCGCACGATCCGGCGCCGCCGCGCCCGACCAGTAGGCGGCCACGACCTCCTGGGTGCCGACCAGGTCGCCGACGGGGCCGTACATCGAGCGCCACGGCTCCGGCGGGTCGTAGGGGAGGTGGGGATCCACGTAGTGCACGAAGAGGAAGAGGGGCTCGCCCTCGAAGGCCGCGATCTGCTCGAGAGCCGCGTCGGTGATCTGCTCGGCCCGCCGCGCCTCGCGGTTGGCGACCGCGTGGCCGGCCAAGCGCTCGGGATCCTGGTCCCAGACGTCGAAGCCCTGGTCGAAGCCGAGCAGCGAAGAGAGGGCCACGGCCGCGGAGACCCCGACGCTGCGGAAGCCGGCCTCGGCGAGGCGTTCGGGCAGCATCCGGTTGGCCTCGTTCACCGTGTAGCCGTTGCGCGGCGCACCGTGCCGCGTCTGCCAGGTGCCGGTGAACATCGAGACGTGCGCCGGCAGCGTCACGGTGGCCGGCGTCGCGGCGCTCTCGAAGACGATCGCCTCGGCGGCGAAGGCGTCCAGCTCCGGCGTGAGGGCCCGCCCGCCGTAGGCGCCCAGGTGATCTGCGCGCGTGGTGTCGAGGCTCACCAGCACCACGACGCGGGCCGGCGGAGCGCCGCCGCAGGCCTGGATCCCGAGCGCCAGCCAGGCCGCAAGAGCGGCGCCGCCTCGCAATCCTCGCCGGGCCCCCACCGCGCGAGGGTATCGGAGGCCCTTGACGCCGGCGCTCCGAGATCCTGCAATGGCGAGATGGGCGCGCTCTCCACGCCGACGCCCCCGGGGCCGCTTCCCTCGGGCCTGGTCGCCTTCGTGAAGCGCGACTGCCCCACCTGCCAGCTGGTGGCGCCGGTGCTGCGCACCCTGGCGGAGCGCGGAAGCCTGCGGGTCTACTCCCAGGACGATCCGGCCTTTCCCGAGGGCGTCGCGGTGGCCGACGACCGCGCGCTCGAGGTGTCGTGGCGTCACGAGGTGGAGGCGGTGCCGACGCTGCTGCGCGTCGAGTCTGGCGTCGAGCAGGAGCGGGCGGTCGGCTGGCACCGGGGCGAGTGGGAGGCGCTGAGCGGCGTGCGGCCCCTGGGGCCGGAGCTCCCGGAGTCGCGGCCGGGCTGCGGCTCGCTCTCGGTCGACCCGGAGCACGCCCCGCGCCTGCGGACGCGCTTCGGGGCCTCGCGACTGCAGTCGCGGCGCGTGGAGATCTCGGACGCGGAGGACGAGCAGGAGGCCATCCTGGCCCGGGGCTGGAGCGACGGCCTGCCGGTGGTGCCGCCCACCCCGGAGCGCGTGCTCGCCATGCTCGAGGGCACCCCGCGCGCCCCGGAAGAGCGGGTCGCCCGGGTTCCCCCCAACCTGGCGCCGTGTAGCGTCGAGAAGGTCGCCATCAACGCGGTCCTGGCCGGCTGCCGGCCGGAGTACCTGCCGGTCGTGCTGGCCGCCGTCGAGGCCGCCTGCACCGACACCTTCAACATGCACGGCCTGCTCGCCACCACCATGCCGGCCGGGCCGGTGCTGATCGTGAACGGGCCGATCCGCCGCCAGATCGGCCTGGGCTCGGGGCGCAACGTCTTCGGCCAGGGCAATCGCGCCAATCTCGCCATCGGTCGGGCGCTGCAGCTGGTGGTGCGCAACGTCGGGGGCGGCAGGCCCGGCGAGGTGGACCGCGCCACCCACGGCAACCCGGGCAAGCTGGGCTTCTGCTTCGCCGAGGACGAGGAGGGCTCCCCCTGGACTCCGCTCGCCCAGGATCTGGGCGGCGACCCGGGCAAGAGCCACGTGACCCTGTTTCCCGGCGAGGGCCCGCGCTGCATCGTCGACCAGATCTCGCGCGAGCCGGAGTCCCTGGCCCGCAGCTTCGCGGCCAACCTGCGCACGCTGCACCACCCCAAGCTCGTCCTGCTCTTCGACTGCGTGCTGGCCGTGGGCCCGGAGCACGCCCGCGTCTTCCGCGAGGCCGGCTGGAGCAAGCAGCAGCTGATCGAGCGCCTGCACGAGCTGCTGCAGATCCCGGGCGACGAGCTGGTGCGCGGCGCGGCCGGCATCGCCGAGGGGCTGCCCGCGGCCTTCGCCGGGAAGACCCTGCCCAAGTTCCGGCCGGGGGGCATCCTGGTCGTCCACTGCGGTGGCGAGGCCGGACTCTTCTCCGCCATGATCGGAGGCTGGGCCAACGGCGACATCGGCAGCCGGCCCGTCTGTCAGGAGATCCGCCCATGAGCCGCCGCATCCTCCTCGACCCGACCGCCGAGGGCAGCCCGGCGCGCCGTGAGCGCGCACCGCGCCTCGCGAGCCTCGCGGGCCAGTGCGTGGCCCTGCTCGACATCTCCAAGCCGCGCGGAGATCTCTTCCTCGACCGGCTGGAGGCCCGGCTGCGCGAGCGGGGCGCGCGGGTGCAGCGCTTCGCGAAGCCGACCTTCACGAAGCCCGCCCCGCTCGACCTGCGCCAACAGATCGCCAGCCAGTGCGGGGCGGTCATCGAGGCGCTGGCCGATTGAGGCAGCTGCACGTCGTGCAGTGTGCACGACACGGTGGATCTCGAGGGCCGCGGCCTCCCCTGCGTCTTCGTCGCGACCGAGGAGTTCGCCGACGGGGCGGAGTCGCAGGCCCGGGCCCTGGGCGCGGAGCCGGCGGCCGTCTACGTGCCGCATCCGATCCAGGACCGCAGCGACGCGGAGATGCTCGAGATCGCCGACGCGGCCTTCGAGGCCGTCGTCGCAGCGCTGCTCGCGGCTCGCGAATGAGCCTCGGACGGGCCGCCCGCCATCGAGAACCGGCGGCCCGTCCTGTCCGTCAGAGCACTCAGAGCTCCGCGGGGCGCTGGTCTGCGATGGCGGGCCAGTGAGCCTCGGCCTTGCGGAGGTTGCCCTCCACATCCTGGATCCAGATGCCCTTGATCTTGTTGTCCAGGTTCAGGTAGAGGCGGTCGTCCACGATCTCCCAGACGTCCGGATCGCCGACGAACTTCTTCTTCACCGAGACCCCGTAGGCGCAGTAGCCTCCGAAGGCCGGCAGGAAGCGCTCCGGGTCGGCCTCGAAGGCCTGCTTGTTCGCCTCGCTGACGAAGAGGTAGGTGACACCGTCGTGGACGACGACGTGGTTGCCATTGCCCCGCAGCGGCTTCTCGCCGTCGCGGTAGGAGACGAGGTCGTAGCCCCCGACCCCGACGGTGCTGTGCCGAACCTCCTCCGCCGAGGCGGCAGCCGGCACGGCGAGGGCAGCCACGGTGGGAAGGACCGAGAAGAGATGTCGCATTTCGAACTCCTGCGTACGGGGTCTCCGCTGGATGCGCCGCACCTGCGACGCCCCGGAGAGCCCTCGTGTGGCTCTGAGACGCGGGGAGTAGCAGGGGCGTGACGGCCTCTCCTTGACGAATCGTGCGTGGAATTTGCTCGCCCGTCCGAATGCAGCGCGGGCCCGCCGGGCCCCGGCGAATCGCTAGGCTTGCGCGCCTTGGATCTGCTGGGCGACATCCTCTCCGCGCTCCATCTCGAGGCCACGCTCTACTTCCGCGCCGAGCTCAGTACGCCCTTCGCGATCGCGGTGCCGGAAGAGCGGGACGTGATCCGATTCCACGTGGCCAGCGAGGGTCCGTGTCGCGTGGCCCTCGCCTCCGGAGCGGAGCATCGGGTGCAGCCGGGAGACCTGCTCCTGGTTCCGCACGGCAGCGCCCACGTGATCGCCGACAGCCCGACCACGAGCCCCGAGCCCCTGGCGGGCGTGCTCGAGCGCACGGGCTTCGACGGCACCGGACCGCTGGTCTTCGGCGGAGGTGGCCCGCGATGCGTCCTCGTCTGCGGTCATTTCGCCTTCTCCAGGGAGCTCACCCATCCCGTCCTCGAGTCTCTGCCGCCGCTGCTCCACCTGCCCGCCGGAGACCGGGCGGACTTCGCCTGGCTGGAGCAGATCCTCGCGCACACCGAGCGGGAGGCGCGGTCCCGCTCGGAGGGCTGGCGGGAGATCGTGAGGCGCTTGTCGGAGATCCTGCTGGTCTACGTGCTGCGCGAGTACTCGGGTCGCAGCCCGCACTCGACCGGCGCCCTCGTCGCCCTGTCCGATCCGCAGCTCGGAGCGGCCCTGCGGGCCATCCACGAGCAGCCGGGCGAAGACTGGCATCTCGAGGATCTGGCCCGGCGAGCCGGCATGTCGCGGACCCTCTTCGCCGCGCGCTTTCGCGACGCGCTGGGACTCACGCCCGCCCGATACCTGACCGTCTGGCGGATGCACCAGGCCCGGCTGCTGCTGCGGCGACCGGAGCTGAGCGCGGCGGAGGTCGCAGCGCGGGTCGGCTACGCCTCGGAGGCCGCCTTCAGCCGGATCTTCAAGCAGCACTTCGGATGCCCGCCCGGCCGCTACCGCCAGGCGGCACCGGCCGTGCCCGCTGGGAGCGCCTCGGCCTCAGGAGCCGGCGACGCCCAGGCGCCGGACTCGGTCGGGCGCCGATGACGCCCGAGCCCCGGACGATGTCAGGCGCCGGCGACGAGCTGCAAGGTCCACCAGGCGCAGATCGCGAGCTGGACCACGAAGAGGCTGGCCCGGGTCAGGACGGCGGGCACTGCGGTAGAGGCCAGGTGCACCAGCGACTGCCCGACCCGCGCGGCGAGCACCCAGAGGGCCAGCGGGTCGGTCACCGAGCCCTTGCCGGCGGCCGCCGCGGCCAGCACGAGGGCGCCGAAGATCGGCAGGAACTCCAGGCAGTTGAGGTGCGCTCGCGTGAGGCGCTGGCCGAGGTCCGGCACGTCGCTGCCGTCGGCCGCGAAGGTGTTGATCGCCTTGCCGCTCTGGAAGCTGAGCAGCACGCGATAGTTCGCCAGGGCGAAGACCAGCAGCAGGGTCCAGGCGGCAAAGCCGCACAGAGCCAGCAGGGAGGGGCTCATGTCGATCTCCTTCCTTCTCGGGGTTTCTGGCAGCGGAGGGCGGAGCGAGCGGGCGGCCTCAGGAGCTGCGCTGGCGCTGGATGGTCACGAGATAGTCGATCAGGGCCTCGATCGCCTGACGGCGCGCGGCCTCCGCATCGTCCGGGCTGTCCTGCTGCAGGTCCGAGAAGAAGATGCGCCCCCAGACCGGCATGTCGCGCGGGCCGTGGGCCTCCACGACCCGGCGGCCGTCGATCGTCTCGGCCAGCTGGTCGCGCGGCAGCGGCAGGCCGTAGCGCTCCGAGAGCCGCGTGAGGTCCGGGGGCGGCACCTGCAGCTCCTCGGCGACCGGGCCGTTGCCGCGGCCCGAGACGCCGTGGCAGCTCGCGCAGTAGTGGGAGTAGATGACCTGCCCCGCGGCGGCGATGTCGGCCGGCTCGGCCGCGGCCGACCCGGCCCAGCAGCCGGCGAGCACGATCGGGAGACCCAGGCGGAAGAGCATCGAGCGGAGGCGTAGCAGAAGCCGTGCCGGGCGTCGCGGCTGCGGGACCACGAGCAGAGACCGCGAGGAGGGGAATTCTGCCCCACCCGTACCGGCAAGGTGAGGCCGGCTGGGGCTCGCCGCCCCGCCTCGGGCACGCTGGGCCGAGAACAGTCTTGGCACGGGAGATGCTCTTCGGAGAGAATCGGGCCGAGACCCGAGGCGAGGCGGGCCCGAATCGGGAGGGCGATCCATGCGGAGGTCCAAGCCGGCGGGGGTGCGCGAGCCCGGTCGCGCCCGCATGCTGGGAAGCCCGCGGCACGACCCCTACCGCTCGCGGCGCAAGCTGTGCGAGCCCACCGTGTGCCCGGACTGCGGCGCCGTCTACCACAAGGGGCGCTGGGCCTGGGCGGAGGTGCCCACCGACGCCGAGCCGCACCCCTGCCCCGCCTGCGAGCGGATCCGGGACGGCTACCCGGCCGGCTACCTGATTCTCAAGGGCAGCTTCGTCGAGGCCCACACCGAAGAGATCGATGGGCTGATCCGCAACGTCGAGGCGCGCGAGAAGGGCGAGCATCCGCTCAAGCGGATCATGGACCTGCGCACCGAGCAGCACGCACGCGTCGTCACCACCACGGACGTCCACCTGGCCCGCGCCATCGGCGACGCCCTGCACTCCGCCTACGAGGGCAGCCTGGACTACGAGTACAGCGACGCGGAGAACCTGATCCGCGTCACCTGGAGCCGCGAATGAGCGAGCTGACGCAGATCCGTCGCCAGCTGGAGCAGCGGCGTCAGCAGCTCGAGGCGCGAGTGGCGCGGATCGAGTCGGACCTGCGCCAGCCGGGCCACCGGGACTCCGAGGAGCAGGCCACCGAGTCGGAGCCCAACGAGGTGCGCGAGCGCCTCGTCGAGGCCGAGCGCGTGGAGATCGAGGACATCCGGCGCGCCGTGGAGCGAATCGACGCGGGGAGCTACGGCGAGTGCGCCCGCTGCGGCGAGGCCATCGCCGCCGGCCGCCTGGACGCCCTCCCCTACGCGACCCTCTGCGTGGACTGCGCCGCCTGATCCACGCGCGGGGCCGGCGATCGGCCCCGCACCCGGCGGGCCCGTTGGACCCTGGGCGCTAGTGTCCTGAAGACGCTGTGCGGCGCCCGGGCGGTGGCTCTGCCCCGGGCGACGTGCGCCGTCGAGTCGAGAGCGGGGAGCCGGGAGCCGGGAATGAAGCTGGTCGAGTGGATCGCCAAGAGCGTCACCGACGACCCGCGCGCACTGCGCTGGTTCGAGGAGCCGGGGAGCGACGAGCGCATCGCCAGGGCCTTCCGGGAGCTGCTGGCCGGCTACCAGGTCGAGCTGTCGGGCCTGCTGAAGACGACCCGCCTCCTGGAGCCCGGCGAGCGTCCGGGTCTGGTCGAGGTGCGGGACATCGCCTTCTACTCGATCTGCGCGCACCACTTCCTGCCCTTCTTCGGCGAGGTCGACGTGGCCTACGAGCCGGGGGACCGCATTCTCGGCCTGGGCAAGCTGCCGCGCCTGGTGGACGCCTTTGCGCGCCGCTTCCAGATCCAGGAGGACCTGGTGCGCGAGGTGGCGGGCGCCATGATGGAGCACGGCCGGGCGCGGGGCGTGCGGGTCCGGAGCCGGGCGCGCCACCTGTGCATGTGCAGCCGCGGGCCCTCGAGCCAGACCAGCATGACGCACACCGAATTTGCGCTCGGCAGCCTGGCCCAGCCCTGAGCTCCTGGGTGCGGTGCTGGCCGCCCTCGCACTGCTCTGCCCGGGCCGCGGGCTGGCCGAGCCGCTGGCCTTCTCGCTGCACGGGGAATCGGTGGCGGAGCTCAGCGTCGAGGAGCTGGAGGCGCGCAGCCCCAGGCGGGAGCTGCGGGTCTTCGAGCCCCACGAGCAGCGCGAGGTGGCCTTCTCCGCCGTCGACTTCGCCCGGCTGCTCGACGCCGTCTACGGCGAGGCCTGGCGCCGCGGCGAGGAGCTGCTCTTCACCTGTCGCGACGGCTACCAGCCGACCGTCCCGGTCTCGCGCTTCCTGGAGCACCGCGCCTGGCTCGCCACGGCGCGCGTCGGGAGCCCGGACTTCGGCATCGCCAAGTGGGAGTCGGGCGCGGTCCGGCGCGTCGCGCTCGGCCCCTTCTACCTGATCTGGGACAACCTCGACGACGCTCTCATCCGCCAGGAGGGCGACTACGGCTGGCCCTACCAGCTCGTCGGCGTCGACGTGATCCGGACCCGCGAGCGCTTTCCCCGCTCGCTGCCGCCGGCGGGATCCTCGCCGGCGGTTCGGGCCGGCTTCCGCGCCTATCGAGCGCACTGCAGCCGCTGCCACGCGCTGCACGGCGAGGGAGGCCAGGTCGGTCCGGCGCTGCTGCCCGAACGGCTGGCCCAGCTCGACCGGGACTGGCTGCGCCGCTGGATCGACGACCCGAGCCAGCTGGTGCCCAACGCCCGCATGGAGCGGCTGAACCCCTCGCTCCCGGATCGCGAGCGCGTGATCGAGGAGATCCTCGACTACCTGGAGGCGATGGAGCCCACCAGCGGCGCCGAGTAGAAGCGGGCCGTCACGAAGAGCACCCAGAAGCCATAGTAGAGCTGATTGGGAATCACGCGCAGCACCCAGCCGAGGTCGAGCCCGGCCGCCACGATCAGCAGATCGGCCGACGCCCAGAGCACGTAGTAGACGGCGCTGTAGCCAGCGACCGCGCGCAGGAAGCCGAGGCGCGCGGGGTCCTCCGCGGCCACCCGCGGCGCCCAGACCCGCGCCAGCCACAGGCAGAGCGCCGCGAAGGCCAGCTCGTAGAGCATCCACAAGACCTGGCCGTGCAGATCCGGAACCAGCCTCTGCAGGATCGCGTAGGGCAGCCCGGCCGCGACTGGCACCAGCAGGGTCAGCGGTGCCGCCCAGCGCAGGGCCGCGGCCAGCCCGCGCTCCGGGTGGGCCACCAGAGCCAGCAGCCAGAGCACGCGCAGGTCGCCGAGCAGCACGAAGACGAAGACCAGCGCGGTGCCGGCCCAGGCCTCCTGCCATCCCAGCGCTCGCAGCCCGGGCCCGGTGGCCCACGGATCCAGCAGCGTCTCGAAGGCGAAGGCCAGGGTCAGGAGCGCGACGCCGCTCGCCGCCGCCGGAGCCACGGCGCGGGCCGGATCCGGCGGGGCCACGGCCCGATAGACCAGGTAGGCCAGGGGGGCGACCCAGAGGCCGTAGAGCGACATCAGGTCGCTCAGGTAGAAGGCGTGGCCGCTCTCCCAGCTCAACGGGCGCGCAGGTCCTCGCGGCGGGGCGGCGGCGCTCCGGCTCGCTCCAGCATCCGCTCGAGGCGGCGGAAGACCTCGAGGCCGTCGAGCAGCGGGTTCAGCCAGCCCGAGGTGACGCAGTAGCTGCGGTCCTGGTGGCCGACGTGGTGATGCGCGTGCCGCTCGGGCGAGAGCACCAGACCGAGGCGCTGGAGCCAGCGAACCGCGCGCGGCGGCTCGGCGACGTGGGCCCAGGCGTGCAGGCGGGTGGTCCAGAAGGCCCCGAGCAGCAGGCCGAGGACGAGCGCCTGGGCCGCTGCGGCGCTGGGCGAGCGGGGGGGGCCGAGCCAGAGCAGCCCCGCGAGCGGCGGCAGCGACACCAGGGCGTTCATCCCCGTGCTCTCGAAGAAGCCGAGGCGCGTGATCTGCTCGGGACGCTCGTGGTGAGCGCGAAACTCGCGAATCAGCAGCGGCCCGAGGAGCGGCGTCTCGGGATCGAAATAGCGGTCTGCCAGCCAGTGGACGGCTCCCGAGACGGCGTCCGCCAGCGCGTAGCCCCACAGCCCAGCCAGCCCCAGGAGCACGGCCGTCGGCGCGTGGGAGGCCGCCGCGCCCAGGCGCCCGAGCGCCAGGGCGAAGAGCCCGCCGAAGCCGACCACCGCGGCGCGGTCGAGCCAGGGCCTCGAGGAAGGCGTCACGGGCCGAGCATAGATCGGCGTGGCCCGGGCTGCTGCCGCCCCCGTTCCTCAGGCGAGGGGCCGGTTCTGCCGAAACGGGTGGCGAACCCCGAGATGGAGCCCCGCGTGTCCCGAACTGCGCTCGCCACCCTCGCAATGCTCGTCCCGATCCTCGCCCTGGGCACCGCCCAGGCCTGGCAGGGCGAGCTCGCGGGCGCGGTGCAGCCGATCTCAGAGGTGTTGGACAAGGCCGAGTCCGGCGACTACGTCGCCGTCGAGGGCGAGGTCGTCCGCATCCACAGCAGCATGGGCTCGCTGATGATCCTGGGCTTCGAGGACGACACCGGAACCGTGCTGCTGGCCATTCCCAACCACCTGCGACGCCACTTCGACGGCGGCGGCCCGACCGGTGGCGCCGGCCCCAGCGGCGCCAAGCCGCGCGTCGGCATGCGCGCGCGGGTGGCCGGCAAGTGGGGCCACGCGCGCCTCGACACGAACACCTGGGGCATCCGCGTCCAGCACGTGGAGCTGCTCGGCAGCTGAGCGTCAGGGAGAGCGGCGGGCCCCGGCCAGGAGCTCCTGGAGCGCCGGCTCGCGACCGGCGGCCGCGCGCGCCTCTTCCCCTCCCCGTTCGCAGATACGCGAGGCCCAGCAGCGTATGAGCCCGCTCGTGGTTGGGCCGGAGGGTCACGGCCTGCTCGAGCCAGGCCATCGCCGCATCGAGGCGCTGCGCCTGGAAGTGCTGCAGCCCCAGGTTGAAGCGCGAGGGGAAGTGGCGCGGCGAGGCCCGCGCCGCCTGCTCCAGGCGCTCGATCGCCGCGTCCCGCTCGCCCCGGCGCAGGTGGATGTGGGCCAGGTTGTTGAGCGCATAGGCGCTCTGAAGATGATTGGGGGCCCCCGCGAGCGCCAGCTCGTACTGCTGGACGGCCTCGTCGAGGCGCTGCTGTCGGGTCAGGGTGACGCCCAGGTTGTAGCGAGCCCCGAAGGAGTCGGGCTGGAGCTCCAGCACACGGAGGAAGGCGCGGTCGCACATCCCATCTCGAGAAACCTTCTGGGCAGGGCGACATCTCTGGGAGCGTCGGCGAGATCGGCCGCCCTGCGGGCACGGAGCCCGCAGCGAGAGATCCCAGGATGGGGGTAGCCATGGAAGTCGTCGCACGAGAGCTGCCCCGCAGCCCCCAGGACCCGAGCAGTGCCCTGAAGGGCTGTCTGGAAGTCTGCGTCCGCTGCACGGCGGTGGTCGAGACGTTGGCGGGGCGCGACGGGGGCTCGGAGCAGTACCGGATCATCGGCCCCCACCTGCGCCACTGCCTGGACCACTTCCTGGCGCTGCTCCGGGGCCTCGACGACGGCTGCATCGACTACGACTTCCGCGAGCGCTGCCCGCGGCTCGAGAGGCATCCGGAGCGCGCGCTCGAGGTCCTCGGCGAGATCAGCGCTCGACTCGCCGCGCTCGTGGCCGAGCCCGGCGAGCGCGCCGTCGAGGTGGCGCAGCTGGGCAGTGCCGACGGCAGGCCCTCGACCGTCCGCTCGAGCCTCGAGCGCGAGCTGCTCTTCCTCTCCTCCCACACCGTCCACCACCTGGCGATCATGATCGAGATCGCGCGCGCCCACTCGATCGAGCTGCCGGCGCAGCTCGGCGTGGCCTTCTCCACCGCGCGCCACGCGGAGCGGAACGGGGAGGCGCAGCGCTAGTGTGCAGCGCCGTCCTGCGCTGGGGCCCGGAGGGCGTGCTCGCGGTCATGAACCGGGACGAGCTCCGCGAGCGCGCCCCGGAGCAGCTCCCCAGCATCCGCGGCACGCTCCTGCGCCAGCTGGGCCCGCGCGACGGCGCGCGGGGCGGAACCTGGTTCGGCGCCAACGAGAGCGGGCTGATCGCCTTCCTCCTGAACGGCTACGCGCGCGGCGAGCTCGACCTCTCCGGGCGCCCCGGGCTTCCGAGCCGCGGCGCGATCCTGGACCGGGTGCTCGAACACGATTTCGAGGCGGCCAGCCGGATGCTCGAGGAGCGCCTCGACCCCTCGCCCTACCCTTCTTTCGCCGCGGTGATCGCCTCCCGAGCCGGCGCGCGGGCCTTCCGCTGGACGGCCGGGGGCGCCTGGCGCTCGCAGGCGCTCGAGCCCGGCTGGCATCTCGTGACGTCTTCGTCGTGGCGCACCGAGGACGTGGTCCGCTGGCGGGAGGAGCGCTTCGCCGAGTGGCTCGCCGCCGGCTCGCCCCTGCACGGGGAGCTTCCGGCCTTCAATCTCCTCGAGGTCGAGGGTCTCCGCGGCTGGTCCCCGCTCATGACCCGCGCGGAGTCGGCGACCCGGAGCATCACCCGCGCGGCGCTGGCCGCCGGATCCCCGGCGCTGCGGCTCCGCTACTGGGCTCGCGGGGAGAGCGGCTTCCGCCCGGAGCGGCCGGACGCCCAGCTGGAGCTGCCGATGCGGAGAACCGCCACGTGAGCCGACTCTTCGATCTCCAGCACGCCGCTCTCGGCGGCCTGTGGATGGGCCTCTACGTGGCGCTCGGCAACCTCCCCGCCGGCGGCGCGGCCGCCGCACGCGCCGGGGCGCTGCAGGCATGCGTGTCCTTCCTCGTGATCGGCGCCAACACGGCCTTCTCCCAGCGCCTGCTCCGCGAGCGCGGCGCCGCCTGGGCCGTGGTGGGCCCCACGCTCACGACGACCGCGATCGCCTTCCTCTTCCACTCGTGGCTCGGCACACCGGAGCTGCTGACGACCCTGGCCATCGTGGCAGCCTGCGCCGCCTTCGGCTTCGGCTTCCTGTCCCTGCTGCAGCAGCGCCTCGGCAGCATCCGGCCGACCGACCTCGGTCGCCGGCTCTGGGCCCAGCGGCGGTCGGCCTGATGCGCTGGCAGTACCTGCCGGCCTGGCAGCTCTACACCCTGGTCACCCTCGTCAACATCCCGCTGATGCTGCGCTACCGGCTCACCCTTCCGCACCTGATGTGGGCCAACCCGACGCTGCCCTGGGGCGGCATGGAGATCGGCTCGAAGTTCGAGATCATGGAGCGCTTTCGCGGTGCGCCCCAGTTCCTCGACCAGCTGCCGTTGCCGCTGGCCGACGGCGTGGAGGCCAACCTGCGCTCGGCGCGGGCCTTCCTGGAGGGCACTGGCCTCGGCTTCCCCGTCGTCGCCAAGCCCGACCGGGGCTGCATCGGCTTCGGGGTGCGCGTGCTGCACAGCGAGGCCGAGCTGCGCCGGCTGCTCGAGGACACGCCGGTGGACTACCTGCTCCAGCAGCTCTCTCCCCACGGCGAGGAGTTCGGCGTCTTCGTCACCAAGGGCCCCGGGGACCGGGCCGGCCGCATCACCGGGCTCACTCACAAGATCATTCCGGAGGTGACCGGCGACGGGCTCTCCAGCCTCCGGGAGCTGATCGAGGGCGATCCCCGCTTCGAGACCAATCGCGACGCCCTGCTGAGCCACGCTCGAGATCTGGATCGCGTCCCGGCGGCCGGCGAGCGGGTCCGTCTGCTGGTGCAGGCCTCCCACAGCTACGGCGCCTGGTTCCGCGACCTGGGCGACGAGGTCACCCCCGAGCTGGCCACCTGGGTGAACGCCTTCCTGGCCCGCGACCCCGAAGTGCGTCACGGACGCCTGGACGTGCGCGCCCCCAGCCTCGCCGCCCTGCGCGCCGGCCACGTCGCGGACGTCATCGAGCTGAACGGCTGCCTGTCCGAGCCGATTCACGTCTACGACGAGGATCACAGCCTGGGCTTCGGCCTGGCGGGCTTCTACCGGGCCTTCCGCGACGCCTACCGCGCGGCGGATCTCAACCGCGGCCGCGTGGCGGTGCCGCTCTGGACCATGTACCGGGCCTACCGGCGCTTCTTCCAGGCCAAGCAGCAGGTGATGGCGCGCATCGGCTGAGCACCGCGGCTCGTCGCGCCACCCCGGAATCCACGTTCCGAAGCCGCCCGTCACGTTGCTTTTCCCTTGACGCCGCGCCGCGAACTGCGCGTAGACTGGCGACCCGGTGCTCCGAGGAGCTTCGCGCTCGCGCCCGGGAGCCTCGCGTTCGGAGTCGACGCCCATGGCCGTCCAGAATCCGGTGATCGTGATCCCGGGAATCACCGGATCGACGCTCCGGGACGAATACCCGCTGGACCCCCAGGCCGTCTGGGGCCCCCTGCCCTTCCAGCAGAAGTGGGAGCGCGTGGCGCTCCATCCGGACAACCTGGTCTACGAGCGCAACGAGCCGGCCCGCGTGGTGCCGAGCCACATCTTCGGTGTGGCCTATCAGGACCTGATCGAGGAGCTGCGGCACGACCTCAGCCCGCGGCCCGACCGACCGACGCCGGTCTTCCCCTTCGCCTACGACTGGAGGCAGCCGCTCGAGGCGACCGAGGCCCAGCTCGAGCTCTTCATCCACGAGGTCATCGAGCGCACCAAGCTGCTGAAGCACTACGCGCGCTCGGACTGGCCCGACGCACCCCGCGTCGACCTGGTGGGCCACTCGATGGGCGGTCTCGTCATCACCGGCCTGATGGCCCGCCTGGGCGCCGACGGCCGCGTCGGCCGCGTCGCCACCCTGGGCACGCCCTACCGCGGCTCCTTCGAGGCCCCGCTCAAGATCACCACCGGCAACGCGGATCTCGGCGAGGAGAGCCGCTCCCTGTCCCGCGAACGCGAGATCGCCCGGCTGACTCCGGCCATCTACTACCTGCTCCCCAGCATCGCGGGCGGAATCGTCCTCGACGGGGTGGAGCCCTCGCGCGATCTCGAGCCGGCCGAGCAGCTCTACGATCCGGCCCTCTGGCAGCCGAGCGTGGTCCAGACCATCGACCAGTACATCCAGCTCTACGGAGTGTCCGAGGGGAACCGCCGCGAGCAGGCGGAGGCCATCTTCGACGGCTTGCTCGAGAGCGGCCTGGACCACCGCCGGCGCCTGGACGGGCTCGACCTCGACGCCAGCGGCCTCGACGGCGGCGAGGACGGCTGGCTCTGCGTGGTCGGAGTCGGCGCCGAGACCCGCGTCCGGCTGCGCATCGAGCAGCGCCGGGGCAAGCCCTTCTTCAGCCTGCGCAGCGCGGAGCGGCGCAACGACTGGTCGGAGTGGATCGAGCGCGCGCGCCGGGGACAGGAGGCCGGCGAAGAGCTCGATCCCTCGCTGACCGGGGACGGAACCGTGCCCTACGAGGGCGCCCAGCCCGGCTTCCTGCCGCTCCAGAAGCTCGTCTGCGTGTCGCCGGGAGAATTCGGCTACTGGGAGCTGAAGGATCGAGCCCTGACGAGGCTCTCCGGCTTCCACGGCATGCTCGGCAACATGAACCTGGTCCAGCGCCTCGTGGTGGAGCACCTCAGGGGCGGCAACGGACGCGAGCTGCGCGTCTGGAAGCCCGTCGGCCTGCCCGACGACGTCGAGTGGCAGCCCCCGCTGCGTTACCTCGAGGACCGCGGCAAAGACCTATACTGACATCTCCATCGGCCGCTCGCGGCCCGCGCTCCTCGGTCTGCGTGGAGGGAGAAGCGATGATCCAGGACTATCCGATGTCCGAACGCCCGGCCTGGCAGCTGATCGCACAGGAGACGCTCGGCGTGGCGGCGCTGGCAGCGCTCTACCCCTTCGGGATCAGGCGCTCGCGCCGCCGCACTCCTCGCCAGCCGGACCAGCGAACCGTGGTCCTGGTCCACGGCTACCTGGCGAACCGTTCGACGCTCTTCCCCATGGCCGGCTACCTGCGCCTGCGCGGCGTCCAGCAGGTCGTCTCCTTCAACTACAGCGCCAGCGCCGGGGTCGAGCAGGCGGCCATCGGGCTGCGCGATTTCCTCCGGCGGCAGGTCCGCGGCGGGCGCATCGACCTGGTCTGCCACAGCCTCGGGGGCATCGTCGCCCGCATCTACATCCAGGAGCTCGGGGGCGCCCGTCGCGTCGACCGCTGCGTGACGCTCGGCACGCCGCATCGCGGCACCTACAACTCCTACTGGCTGCGCTCGCGCGTGGGGGACGAGCTGCGGCCGGACTCCCCTCTCCTCTCACGCCTGGATCGCTCGCGGGAGAACACCGCCAGCGTTCGCTTCCTCTCGCTGGTCGCCGGCTCCGACAACCTGGTCGTTCCCCGCGTCTTCGCGAGCCACGGCGAGGAGCGAGTCGTCCCCGACCTCGGCCACGTCTCGATGCTCTTCTCGCCGCGGGTGCTTCGCATGACTGCGGACTATCTGCTCGATTCCGGCGCTGCAGCGGACCGCCCCTGGCCCGTTCCCATCGGGGCCTGACGGAGCTCCCAGCGGCTCGATCCCCGAGGGGATTTATAGTGCTGGAATAGCACTATCCTGCTATCTTCTGGATCCGATGGCGTATTTGGTCGTTCGCAAGGGAGGCCGGGTAGAGGTGCGCGAGGCTCACCACACCGCCCGCGGCCCGCGCTCACGCATGCTCGCGAGCTTCAGGGGGGCCCTGACGGAGCCGGTCCTCGACCGCGCCGCGGCAGCCGCGCGCGGCCCCTGGGACCGGGAGCGCATCCTGCAGCGTGCCGCAGAGCTCGGGATTCCCATCGAACGAAGCTCGGCGGGCGTGTCGGCGCGCGAGCTCCTCTCACACATGCGCGAGGCCGACGTGCTGGATCCGGTGATCGTGACCCTGCTACGCGAGCAGCTCGCCGACCGGCCGGCGGCCGCCGTGCCGGACGCACTCGTGGACGTGGTCGAATGGCTGGGAGCGAGCGACCACGCGCGAGGCGCGGCGCTTCGCGACGTGTTGCGGCTCTACGACACGATCGCGCGATCGCGCCCGGGGCTGCGTGGGCCGGAGCCCGAGCGCTTCCCCCGCTTCGAGGTTCACCCGCAGCGCCGCGCTTCGTGATGCTGCTCGACGAGAAGGTCGTGGCGCTCTCGCACGCGCTCGAGGCCGCGACCCTTCCCTACGCCTTCGGCGGTGCGATCGCTCTGGCCTATCACGCCACGCCGCGGGGTACGCACGACGTGGACATCAACCTCTTCCTCCCGCCGAGCGCCTTCGATCGCGTGCTCACCGCACTCGAGCCCATTGGCGTCGCGCCGCCGACGGCCGAGGCGCGCGCAGTGCTCGAACGCGACGAGCAAGTGCGCCTGTTCTGGGATGCGACGCCCATCGACCTCTTCTTCTCGTACAACGAATTGCACGACGCGTGCATGGCGCGCACGCGGAGCGTGCCTTTCGGCACGGAGGAGATCGAGATCCTCAGCGCGGAGGACCTGGCGATCTTCAAGACGCTCTTCGCCCGCGACAAGGACTGGCGAGACCTCCGGGAGATGGTCTTCGCCCAGGCTCCGAACTTCGACTCCGGCTACGTCGTGAGCTGGCTGGAGCGCATCCTCCCGCCCGATGACGAGCGCATGCTGCGCTGCCTCGAGATCCTGGAGGCCCACGCGGCCGGCTGAGCCGAGGCGCCGCCGCGCCCCAATCGGGCTGACGTCCGATCACTGCTGGATCCATGAGATCCCCCGGCGTCCCACTGAGTGTCCGACCAGCTCGGCCGCGACGACCCTGCGCTCACGCTCCTAGTCACCGCACACGCGGTAGGGGCGTCCGGCAGCAGATCCGCGGCGGGCGCATCGGGCGGCGGCGATCCCGCGGGGTTGGCGGGCAGGGAATAGGAAACTGGATTCCCATTTTGAGGAAAGCCGCTTCCGTTCTCG
>CAZYOL010000032.1:0-28654 GCA_964649065.1 uncultured Spirochaetales bacterium | reverse complement strand
CCGGGCGGCGCGTCGCAGCGCGCGGGCCCGCGCCGAGGCGCGTGCGCGCGCCGCACTCACGGGCGGGCCTCCGGCGCGCGGATCAGTTGCATCCGCAGCCACCGCCGCCCGCACTGCCGCCGGGAAGCGAGCCCTCCTTGCTCCAGTAGACGTGGCGGCGCTGGGCCGCCTCCAGCGGATCCGGCTCCCAGGCCATGTCCTCGAGGGCCAGGGTCTCCCGCTCCCAGGGCTTCACGGTCGCGCAGCCGGGGAGCAGCAGGGCGAGCAGCAGGGCGAGGATCAGGCGGCGCATCTCAGCGCGCCTCGATCAGGCCGAGCACCTGCTTGCGGATCTCCTCGAGGTCGCCGTCGCGGAAGCCCGGGTGGACGTAGCGGACCACACCCTCCCGATCGATCAGGTAGGAGGTGGGCATGGTCGGAATGCCGAAGCGCCCGGGCCACTCGCCCTGGGGGTCGCTGCCGCTCGGGTAGCCCACCGGCTTGCGGGCCAGGAGCTGCAGGGCCTTGCGCGGGTCCTGGTCGATGTTGATGGCGACGATCTGGAAGTCCTGGGCGGGCAGCTCGCGACGCAGGGTCTCGAGGGCCGGCAGGGCGCTCAGGCAGGGAGCGCACCAGGAGGCCCAGAAGTCCAGGTAGACGACCTTCCCGCGATACTCGGCGAGGGCGATCGTCTGGTCGCCGCCGAGCTGCGGCAGCTCGAAACGGGGCGCCTCGTCCCCGATGCCGATCGCCAGTGCGGCAGCGGGCTGGAGGCAGAGAAGGAGCAGAGCGAGGGCCAAGGCCCTGCGGCTTCGGTGCATCGAATCCCCCGGCCAGGTTTCTCACCGGGCTCATCGACGCTCGAGGCGTGGAACGTGTGTGATTTCTGTCACCCCGCCTCGGCCAGCCGGTCCTCGGAGCGGTCGGCCCGAAGCGCTTCCAGCACCCGGTCGACGGTGAGCAGCTCGGGGAGCAGCAGCGGCCGATCCGGAGCCTCCGGGGTGTAGACCAGATAGAGCGGGACGCCGGCCTTGCCGAAGCGGGCCAGCTCGGCGCGAATCGCCTCGTCACGGCGCGTCCAGTCGGCCTGGAAGGTCGCCACGTCACTGCGACCGAGCTCGGCGAGGACCCGTCCGTGGGCCAGGACCAGCCGCTCGTTGACCTTGCAGGTGATGCACCAGTCGGCGGTGAAGGAGACGAAGACGCGTCGACCGCGGGCCAGCTCGCGGTCGATGGCCGCCGGATCGTAGGGCTGCCAGGCGGCCTCGGACGGCAGCGGGGTCGCCTCCGGCGGCTCCACCCGCACGGCCCCGACGGCTCCCACCGAGAGGGCCAGCAGCGCGGCGGCCCCGACCCAGGGGAGCAGGCGCGGGCGGCTGCGCTGGGTGATGCCGTAGATCCAGGCGGCGAAGGCCACCGCCAGCAGGAAGGCCAGCAGCTGCGCCACGCCGTCGATGCCGGCACTGCGTCCGAAGACCCAGGCGAGCCACACGACGGTCGCCAGCAGGGCGAAGCCCAGGGCCGAGCGCAGGGTCAGCATCCAGGCACCCGGGCGCGGCAAGAGGCGGGCCCAGGCCGGCACGAAGGCGATCAGCGCGAAGGGGGCGGCCAGGCCCAGGCCGATGGCCCCGAAGATGGCGACGATCACGAGCGCCGAGGAGGCGAAGGCGAAGCCGACGGCGGTGCCGAGGAAGGGCGCCGTGCAGGGCGTGGCCAGCAGCACCGCCAGCAGCCCCTCGAAGAAGCTGCGCCGCGCTCCGGCGGCCCGCTGGCCCACCGCGGCCAGCCCCCCGGCGGCGAGCTGGATCTCGAAGACGCCGAAGAGATTGAGTGCGAAGACCACCAGCAGGCTCGAGATCGCCAGGATGAAGGCCGGCTCCTGGAACTGGAAGCCCCAGCCGACGGCGGCTCCCGCGCCCCGCAGCGCGATCACCAGCGCCGCGAGAACGGCCATCGTGAAGAGGACTCCGGCGGCGTAGGCCAGGCCGTGCGCGCGGGCCTCGCGGCGGCTCTGCAGCGCCAGCTCCGTCACCGAGAAGACCTTGATCGCCAGCACCGGCAGCACGCAGGGCATCAGATTGAGGATCAGGCCGCCGAGGAGCGCCAGCAGGAAGGCGCGGGCGAAGCCCACGGGCAGGGGCGCACCGGCGCCCGCCGGCCTCGCCGACTCGAGCCAGGGAGTCGGCAGGGCCCGGATCTCCGCCCCGGCCGCGGCGCGGGGCAGCGGCAGGTCCACCTCCGCGGCCCGGGTCGCTCCGGAGCGATCGCGCAGCACCACCACGCCGCGCAGCCGAGACTCCCCGACCTCGCCCATCCCCTCTCGGATGCGACCCGCCAGGGCCAGAAGCCAGGCATCCTGGCGCGTCGGGTGCTCGCGCAGGCCCATCACGTCGAGCGCCTGATCCGGCTCCAGCTCCGGGAAGAAGACCGTGGCCTCGGCTTCGGGGAGCTCGAGCTCGTCGCAGCCCGGCTCTTGCCGCGCGCAGCGCTCGAGACGGAGGGCCGCCGCGAAGGAGTCGCCGGGACGCATGGCGCTCTGGGAGTAGAGCACCTCGACGCCGAGGCCGAGCTCGTCGGCGGGGCGCGGAACCGAGGCGGCGGTGCGAGCGAAGAGCTGGCGCAGCGAGGCGGCGGGGGCCGGATCCTCCTCCGCGCTCAGGGAGCGAGCCAGCGAGAAGCGCGCCGGGATGCACTCGTACTTGCAGACCAGCACCTCGGCCTCGACCCGCAGCTGCCGCGGACCGACCACATTGGCGATCGGCACGACGCGGGTCGCGAGCAGCACCCGATCGGCGTAGCCGTAGGCGCGAAGGTCGCCCTCCTGGAAGACGGCGGGCAGCGGCCATTCGATCTCTCCAACCGCGGCCCCCTCCACCTCGAAGCGCAACCTCGGGGGCAGACCCGTCTCCCCCGGGCTGCGCCAGTACATGTGCCAGCCCGGGGCGAGGTCGAAGAGCACACCGATCCGCACCTCGCCCTGGGGGTCGCGGTCGTCGGGATGGACGAGCAGCCGCGCCTGGATCTGGGCGCCGTCGTCTCGTAGGACGTCCTCCCCGAGGGCGCCGGGCGGAACCGGCAGAGAGGCGCGTGCCGCCGTCGCCGCGCAGAAGACTGCGGAGGCGAGAAGACCCAGGAGCGTGCGGCGGTGGCGCAATGTCTGCCTCGAAGCCCTTCCCACGCCGATGGCTGCCGGATGCCGGCGGCCTTTCGCGCCGAGGGCTCCTCCCGGCCCTCCCTCGGATGCCATCGGTGCCGGGAGTGTGACGCTTGACCCGCCGGCGCGCATCCGTTGCACACGCCATGCGGCAGGCGTTCCGTAACGCCACTCACGAAGCTGGCCTTTCCCCGCGCCGATGTCTTCGGGAAGCGAGCCGAGGAGTGGAGAGACGGTGAGATCTGAAAGTCGTGCGCAACGGCCCCCTCTCCGGGACGCGTCTCGGGTGAAGCCGACCGGTGACTTCGGGGCGCAAGCTCCCGAAGCGAGCGACTTCCTCCGTCGGGTGACCTTCGATCACGGACGCATTCGCGAGCTCGGGGCACCTATCCATTCGCGGGCTCGTTCACCCGAAGAGCCGGAGGGACCGGCCCGACGGGCACGCCTTAGCGAGGTCGATCGTATGAGTCGCAGACACTGCTCCGGGCTTCGTCGCTGCGGCGGCATCCTGGCCCTGGCCCTCATCGCCGCCTGCATCGCGGCTCCGGCTGCCGCCGGGCCCCGCGAGCGCGCCAAGCGCATGCACGACCGCCTGGCCGGCGTGCCGCCCTCTCCGGCCGTGCTCGACTCCATGGCCACCTTGCTCGCGGGCTGCCCGCCGGTGGTGGCCGCGGACGACCCCTGCCGCAGCGATGCCCTGCAGGCCGCCTACCAGGCCATGCAGCATCCGGCCTTCTACACGGTCTCGCTGAAGAACTTCGCCACCCCCTGGACCAACGTCGAGCAGTCGGTCTTCGACAGCCTCAACGACTACACGGCCCTCGTGATCGGCCTGGTGCGCGACGACCTGCCCTTCGACCAGGTGCTCGTCGCCGACATGGCCTACGTGGCCCCGGGCGTGGCTCCGCCCTACTCGCAGACCGACAACGCCCACTACGAGGCGATCGAGCGCAGCGGCATCGACCTCTCGGATCCGGACCAGCTCGTCCCGGTGCCCCAGTCGACGCTGCCCGGATCGCCGCTCTCGCCGGGGGATACGGCCGGCGTGATCACGACCCGTGCGGCGGCCAAGGCCTTCTTCAGCGCCGGAACGAATCGACGCATGTGGCGCTTCACCTCGATGAACTTCCTGTGCCGAGACCTGGAAGACATGAAGGACATCACGCGACCGGCGGATCGCATTCGCCAGGACGTGAGCCGCAGCCCCGGCGGTGACAGCGAGATCTTCCTCAACCACTGCATCGGCTGTCATTCGGGCCTGGACCCGGTGGCCGGGGCCTTCGCCTACTACGAATGGGACGCGGAGCAGGAGCGCATGCTCTTCAGCCGCGGCTCGGTGCAGGGCAAGCACCTGATCAACGCCAACACCTCGCCCTACGGCTACATCACCGTCGACGACCGCTGGGACAACTACTGGCGCCAGGGCCCGAACGCCGCCCTGGGCTGGGACGACTCCCTCTCCGGCGGCGGCTTCGGCCCCAAGAGCCTGGGGCAGGAGGTGGCCACGAGCCGCGCCTTCGCCGAGTGCCAGGTCGAGAAGGTCTTCGAGCAGGTCTGCTTCCGCCCGCCGAACTCCCAGGAGGACTTCGACGAGGTCACCAGGATCGCCGACGTCTTCGAGGCGCAGAACCGCAACCTGAAGCGCGTCTTCGCCGAGACCGCCATCTACTGCATGGGCCAGTAGGCCGCGCGAGCAGGAGAACCCCCAATGGACCATCCCCTCACCTGCAGGCAGCGATCGCTTCGCATCGGCCTGGCGCTGGCCGCCGGCCTGGCTCTCGGCTGCGGCGACTACGGCGGAGGGTCGGGCATCACCGGTGGCGACGTGGTGCTGCCCTCCCAGAGCGGCACCTCGGGCGCCAGCGAGAGCGAGATGATCGCGGCCTTCCAGACGACCGTCTGGGAGCCCTACATCGTCGAGTACTGCGCCGACTGTCACGCCGGCTCGGGACCCGGCTCGCCGCACATCGCGCACCCGGACGTGGCCACCGCCTACAGCGCGACCATGGACAATCAGAAGGTGAACCTGGCGGCTCCGGAGCAGTCGCGGCTGGTGCGCCGACTGGTGACCGACTTCCATCACTGCTGGGCGGACTGCGTGACCGACGGCGCCGAGATGCAGGCGGCCATCAGCGCCTGGGCGCAGATGGTGGCCTTCGACGCCGGCGCCGAGGACGTCGAGGGCCTCGCCAGCCAGCCGACGACCCTCGCCGCCGGCGTCGAGGACAAGGGCGACGAGCGCTACCTCGGCAACCTGATCGCCCTCTTCGAGTTCAAGGAGGGCGGCGGAAGCCGGACCTACGACAGCAGCGGCGTGGAGCCCCTGATGACCCTGCGTCTCGATGGCCCGACCCTCATGTCGAGCTACGGCATCAACATCGAGCAGGGCTACGGCTTCGCGACCCGTGACGAGAGCGAGAAGCTCTTCCGGCGCATCGCCGATCCGGAGACGGGAAGCCAGCAGTACACCATCGAGGCCTGGGTCACGCCCGAGAACATCGAGCAGGAGGGTCCGGCCCGGATCATCTCCTACTCCAACGGCACGCAATCGCGCAACTTCACCGTCGGCCAGGTCCAGTACCAGTACGACTTCCGGAACCGCAACGTGGACCCCGAGGTCAACGACAACGGCCTCCCCTCCCTGCAGACCTACGACGCCGACCAGGACGCCCAACCCACGCTGCAGCACCTGGTCATGACCTACGACCAGTACCGCGGCCGCCGCGTCTACGTGGATGGCGTCTTCACCGACGACGTGGATCCCTCGAACGCCACGCGGCTCTGGAACTGGGCCCCCCGCATGCAGCTCGTGGTGGGCAACGAAATCGGCGGGGACCGCCAGTGGGAGGGCCAGCTGAGGCTGCTGGCCATCTACGAGGTGGCCCTGACCGAGGCCCAGATCCGCCAGAACTTCCAGGCGGGCGTCGGCAGGCGGCTGCTGCTGAGCTTCGACGTCTCCCAGTGGGTGGGCGGCAGTGGAGCCGTCGAGTTCCTCGTGACCGAGCTCGACGACTACAGCTACCTCTTCTGCGAGCCCAGCTTCAAGACCGCCAACCCCGGCAACTTCCGGGTCTCCAACCTGAGGATCGGCGTCAACGGCACCATCCCGGTGGCGGGCCAGGCCTTCACCCACGTGGACACTCTCGTCAGCGAAGACGGCCAGCAGCTCTCGCGCCAGTGCTCGGTGATCGCCAAGGGGCCCGGCGGCGCGGGAAGCGACAGCTTCTCGCTGCACTTCGAGTACCTGGGCCAGTTCGAGGAGCCGGTGGTGGTGGAGTTCCCGCCGCCGCCGCCGCCCGGCAGCTTCGGCGACCCGCTCCCGCTGGAGGGCCTGCGCGACTTCGCCCGGGTGAACGCCAGCATGGCCGCGGCCACGGGCGTCGATCCGAGCCTCCCCGGCCCGCGCGACACCTTCCAGGAGCTGACGCAGCAGCTGCCCCCGACCCCGGATCTTCGCACCTTCAACTCGGCGCAGCAGGTCGCCATCGCCAAGCTCGGCCTGGAGTACTGCGACCAGCTGATCGAGGACGACGGCCTGCGCAGCAGCTTCTTCCCGGGCCTCGACTTCACGCTGGGGCCGGGGGCGGCGCTGGCGGATCGCTCGCTGCTCTTCGAGCCGCTGGTGAGCAAGCTGCTGGGCGACAACGTCGCCAACCAGCCGAGCCTGGCCGAGGTCACGCCGATTCTCGACGCCCTGGTCGACGACCTCACCGACGAGTGCTCCATGGTGCTCTGCGGCGCGGACAAGACCGAGGCCGTGGTCAAGGGCGTCTGCGCCGCCGTGATCGGCAGCGCGGGCATGACGATCCACTAGGGGTGGAGAGGATGAAGACGATGAAGGTCGACAACGAGCTCACTCGATTCCGTCACGCCGACCACCCGCGGCCGGTCACCCGACGCCAGTTCCTGGGCCAGGGCTTCCTCAGCGGCGCGGCCATGGTGATGTCGCCGACCCTCTTCGGGCTGCTGCGGGGCTCCGACGCCCGCGCCCAGGCGGCGAGCTGCGGCCTCAGCGCGGGAAGCGGCAAGATTCCCTTCCTCTGCTTCGACCTGGGCGGGGGCGCTTCGATTCCCGGCGCCAACGTCCTGGTCGGGGGCCCCGGAGGCCAGCTGGACCCGCTCTCGATCGACGGCTACGTGAAGCTGGGAATTCCCGTGGACCAGCTTCCCACGGATCCGCTGATGGTCAACGAAGAGCTGGGCCTGCGCTTCCACAGCGACAGCGCATTCCTGCGCGGCATCCTGTCGGTCACCTCGGACACCACCCGGGCCAACGTGAACGGCACGCTCCTCTGCGCCCGCTCCGACAACGATACGGGCAACAATCCCCACAATCCGATGTACGGGATCAACCGGGCCGGAGCGAGCGGAGACCTGGCGGTCCTGATCGGGACCCGGAGCTCCGAGTCCGGCGGGCGATCCGTGGCCCCGCCTTCGCTGATCGATCCCACCGTGCGACCGGTCAAGGTCGACAACCCCGGCGACGTGACCGGGCTGGTCGACACCGGCAAGCTGGTCGACCTGCTGGCGCCGGAGGACGCGGCCTCGGTGATGAGCGCGGTGGAGCAGCTCAGCGAGCTCAAGCTCCAGAAGATGACGGAGGATGCCATCCTCGAGGAGCTGATCCGCTGCAGCTACGTGGAGAGCACGGACAAGGTGGCGAACTTCGGAAACCCGGCCCTGCTGGATCCGCGCAACGACCCGCTGCTCACCGCCATCCTCTCCGAGGCGGCCCTCGACATCGACCAGAGCGAGTTCCGCAAGACGGTCTCGGTGGCCAAGATGGTCCAGAACGGGCTGGCCGGCGCCGGGACCATCGAGTTCGGCGGCTACGACTACCACGACAGCACCCGCGCCACCGGTGAACGCAAGGACTTCGTCGCCGGCCAGGCCATGGGCGTGGCCCTGGAGTACGCCGCGCGCAGTGGCAAGCAGCTGATGCTCTACGTCTTCAGCGACGGATCCGTGGTCAGCGACGGCGTGATCGACAACAGCGCCGACGGGCGTGGCAAGCCGATCTGGAAGTCCGACAACTCGGGCACCGCCGGCGTCTTCATCCTGGTCTACGACCCCACCGGACGCCCCCAGCTGGTCGCCCCCGAGCGCCAGCAGATCGGCCACTTCCGCAGCTCCGGCAGCAACGAGACGGGCGCCACCCGCATCAGCAACAACGTCGAGCAGCTGGTGCAGGCGGTGGTGCTGAACTACCTGGCCCTGCACGACGAGCTGGGCCTCTTCGAGTCGGTGCTGCCGAACCACGGCCTGGGCGGAGCCGCCGAGCGGGACCAGCTGGTGGCTTTCCAGCCGATCCGCAGCACCGTCTGAGCGCCCGGGAGCTCAGCGCGCCAGGAGCCAGGCGGCGAGGCCCGCCGAGACCGAGAGGGCGCCGTCCACGACCAGCAGGCCGTAGCCCTCCTCGGAGCGGAAGGGGAGCAGCACGGCCAGGGTCGCCAGCGGCACCCAGAGCAGCGCGCGCAGCTCGGGCGGGGCCAGGGCCGCCAACGCCACGCCCAGCAGGGCGGCGGCCCGGGCCGTCGCCAGCACCGCCCGGGTCCCGAAGCGGCGCACGGCTGCCTCGGCGTCGCGCAGGCTGGAGGCGACGGCGTTGGCGAAGAGGGCACTCCCCAGGATGGCGGCGACCCAGGGCAGCTCCCGCGGCGCCCGGCCCGCCTGGGCGGCCGGGAGTCCGACCACCACGAGCAGCCAGGCCGCGCTGATGTAGGCGGACTTGAGGAGGCTCAGCCGCTTGAGACGCCGGTGCAGGAGGCCCAGGACCAGCGCCGGAGCCAGCACGAGCACGACCCTGCGGCCGAGCCCGACGGCGAGTAGCAGCGAGAGGGCCGCGGACGCGCAGGTGAGCCCCAGCAGGCTCCGGAAGTGCCGCTCGACGAAGGCGCTGCGACGCGGCGAGGTCTCGCGATCGCGCGCGAGATCGCGAAGGCGATCCAGGTTGTAGACGACCAGCGTGCCGCAGGCGGCCAGGCCGAGGGCCGCCGGCACGGGCCGAAGGCCCATGGCCAGGGCCGCGGCGAGCTGGAGCAGAACGGCGGCCAGCGCCACCCACAGGCTCGAGAAGGCCAGGCCATGGAGCCCGCGCGCGAGCCGTCCCGCGAGGCCGGCGCCGAGCCAGGACCTCCCCTCCCGGCTCGCGGGCCGACTCCCCACGGCGGCTAGGGTAGCCTCGGCCCGGAGGTGCCGGTGGAGACCCGCGCGTTGCGTCTTCGCGTCAGCGAGAAGAGCGGCGAGGTCTCGGCGCTCCTCCAGCGACCCCGCGGCGCGCATGCGCTGCTGCTGCTCGCCCACGGAGCCGGCGCGGGCATGCGCCACCCCTTCCTGGAGTCGATGGCCGCCTCGCTGGGGCAGCGGGGCCTGGCGACGCTCCGTTACCAGTTCCCCTACATGGAGCAGGGCCGGCGCAGCCCCAGCCCCCGCGCCGAGCTGTTGGCGACCGTGCGCTCGGCGCTGGCTCGGGCCCGGCAGCTCTCCGACGGCCTGCCCCTGCTGGCCGGCGGCAAGTCGATGGGGGGCCGCATGACCTCGCTGACCGCCGCCGAGGCCCCGCCGGAGCAAGTGCGCGGCCTGCTCTTCCTGGGCTTCCCGCTCCACGCCGCCGGCCGCCCGGGTCGGGAGCGCGCTGCGCACCTCGCCGAGATCGAGCTGCCGATGCTCTTCGTGCAGGGCGACCGCGACAAGCTGGCCGCGCCGGAGCTGCTGCGCCCCGTCCTGTCCGGGCTCGGCGAACGCGCCGAGCTGACCGTCGTGGAGGGGGGCGACCACTCCTTCGCCGTCCCGAAGCGCTCGGGACGCAGCTCGAAGCAGGTCCTCGACGAGGTCGCCGACGCCATCTACCACTGGTCGCTGCGAGTCACGGAGGACTGAGAGCGCATGGGACTTCTCGTGGACGGTATCTGGCGGGACCAGTGGTACGACACGAACTCGACGGGCGGGCGCTTCGTGCGCCAGGCGAGCGCCTTCCGGGGCCAGATCCGGGCCGACGGCTCCTCGGAGTTCCCGGCCGAGGCGGGCCGGTACCACCTCTACGTGTCTCTCGCCTGCCCCTGGGCCCATCGCACGCTGATCTTCCGGGCGCTCAAGGGTTTGGAGCAGGCGATCTCGATCTCGGTGGTCCACCCCCTGATGGGTGCCCAGGGCTGGAGCTTCCAGGAGGGCCCGGGCTGCATTCCCGACACCGTGCTCGGCAGCGAGTTCCTCCACCAGGTCTACACGCGGGCGAAGCCCGACTACACCGGCCGCGTCACGGTTCCCGTGCTCTGGGATCGGGAGAGTGGGGGCATCGTGAACAACGAGTCTTCGGAGATCATCCGGATGCTCGACTCCGAGTTTGACGGCTCGGGAGCGAAGGGGCCCCACTTCTACCCGGAGCCGCTTCGCGAGGAGATCGACCGCATCAACGCCATCGTCTACGACAACGTGAACAACGGCGTCTACAAGTGCGGCTTCGCGACCTCCCAGGAAGCCTACGAGGAGGCCTTCCACGCCCTCTTCTCGGCCCTCGACCAGCTGGAGGAGCGGCTCGGCAGGCGTCGCACCCTGGTGGGCGAGCAGATCACCGAGGCCGACTGGCGGCTCTTCACGACTCTCGTGCGCTTCGACCCGGTCTACGTGGGTCACTTCAAGTGCAACCGCCAGCGCATCGCCGACTACCGCCACCTCTCCGGCTACCTGCGCGAGCTCTACCAGGTGCCCGGTGTGGCCGCGACCGTCGACTTCGACCACATCAAGCGCCACTACTACCAGAGCCACGCGACCATCAACCCGACCGGGGTGGTGCCCCTGGGCCCGCAGCTCGATCTGGAGGCGCCGCACGGCCGAGACGGCCTCGGGTGAAAGGCCTCGCCTGCGCGATCCTGCTGGCCGGGCTCGGACTCCCCACGGCTGCGCGCCCGGAGGAGCCGGAGCCCGAATGTCTCTACCGGGAGCCCGTGGTCGAGTACCTGGAGCGGGTGCAGGGCCTCATCTTCCAGACCTGGGCCCTGCCCTCGGACATGCTGGCCAACCGCGAGGTGGTGATCCGGCTGCGCATCGATGCGGACGGCATGCTGCTGGCCTACGAGCTGGTCTCCTTCAGCGACCGCCGGCTGGCCCAGAGCGTGAAGCACGCCGTGATGCGGGCCTCCCCCTTCCCCCCGGTCCCGCGCGACGCCACCTGCGTCGTCGGGCAGTCGATCCAGACGACCTTCTCCAACCCGGAGGCTACACCGCCTCCTTGACGTGGATCGGGATCGGCAGCCGCGCGCGAGCCTTCACCGGATGGCCCTTCCGGGTGGGTGGGGTGAAGCGCCATTTCGCGACCTCCCCGAGCACGAAGTCGTCGAAGTCGGGGAGGTCCGAGGAGTCGAGGCGCACGTCGAGGACCTCCCCGCGCTCGTCCAGGCGCAGCAGCAGCACCACGGTCCCGTGGGCCTCGCGGCGCAGCAGCCGGTGCGGAAAGCGGAAGCCGTAGACGCCGATCGGGCGCGGAATCTGGTCGAGCTCCGAGAAATCGACGAAGTCCTCGGTGTCGAGCTCCCCGACGGTCATGCGAGCCGCGCTGGGCAGGCGGAAGTCCGCGGCGATCTTGCCCCCGGTGGAGGGGTTGAGCGCCAGGTCGAGCTGGTCGAGCGTGATCTGCGTGGCGGGCTCGTGCTCGAGCTCGGGCGCCAGCTCCTCCTCCCGCTCGGGGGGAGGCTCCTCCTCCTCCTCGATCTTCTCGACCTCCGGGGGGTTGAAGGCGATCACCGTCTCGTGCAGCGAGTGCTGCGGGCGATCGACCTGCCCCAGCATCTGGGCCAGAGCGATGGCGACGAAGAGAGCGCCCGTGAAGAGGAGCCCCAGCAGCACTCCGAGCAGGGCCTCGCAACGGGAGAGGCCCACCCGCAGGGGCCCGCCGATGTCGAAGCCGCCGCCGCCCCAATCGCCCCAGGTCCGCATCCGCTGCATCGCCTCCGCTCCACTCCTCGAGGGAGCAAGGGGCGTGCCCGCCCGAGGCGGGCGCTGCGCGACCGGGAGCGCCGCCGCGGGCGGCGGAACGGGACAGCCTGGCCCGGGCTGGGGTGTCCTGCCTCGGCCGGCGTCCGGCTCCGGTCTCCGCGAGCAGACGTCAGACGCCCGGGGGACGACAGCGCGGCTCCAGCTCGGCCAGGCCCTCGGCCAGCGCCCGGGCCAGCAGCCGGTGGCCCGCGGCGTTCGGGTGGTTGTCGTCGGGACCGAAGCGCAGCGACCAGGCGTCGCGACCGCGGAAGGTCGGATAGGCCTGGCTGACGCTCAGGCCCTCGCCCTCGGCCAGCTCCTGGACCCGGGCGTAGATGCCGCGAAAGGGGTGCAGGACGCCCAGCTGGTGGATGTAGGGGTGGATCAAGACGTGCAGACAGGGCCCTGGCTCCCGTCCGATCTCCGCGAAGCGGCGCAGGCCGCGCTGGATCTTGCCGTAGGCCTCGGGCCGCTCGAAGTAGTTGTGGTGCAGCGCGTACTCGTGGCTCCCCGGCAGCGGATCGAGGGAGCTCCGGAGGACCACCAGCCTCGGCCACAGCAGCCGCAGCAGCCGCGAGGGCGACTCCGCGTGGCGATCGACCAGACGCCGGAAGGCCCGACGCTGCTGCTCCGGGTTGGCGCGGTAGCCGGGGCCGAAGATGTCGTTGAGCGTGAATCCGTAGACGATCAGCTGCGGGTGATAGGAGAGCGCCTGCACCCGCGCGCGCTTGACGGCGCCCCCGATCGGGACCCCCGAGAGGCCGGCGTTGATCACTTCGACGCGCCCGGCGCCGGCCCGGGAGCGGAGCCGCTCCTGGAGACGGGCCGAGTAGGTCTCGGACTCCTCGACCCGATGCCCCATGACGAAGGAGTCGCCGACGATCACGATGCGGAAGACCCCGGGCGCGGGCTGCTCCGAGTACTCGGGCCCGCGGACACCGCGGCTGTTCATGCGGTGGAAGACCCCGTAGTGAATCCCGCGGACTCCGTGACGCGCGACCTCCGCGCCCTCCAGCACCGGCAGATCCCGGTGCTCCGGGCGCGGCTCGGCCAGGGGCGTGGAGAGCGGGGACGCGGTGAGATCCAGCGCTCGCACGGCGCCTTCGGCCAGCCCCAGGGCCACGGCGAATCCGCCCAGCAGCAGGGCCAGCGAGCCGAGCCAGGCCGGGGCCCTCACGGCCGCTGGCCCGGCCCCGGGCGGCGCTCGCCGCGCTCGGCTTCGCACACGCCGGAACGAGCGCCCGGCCGCCAGCGCCTAGAGGAGCGCCTCGGCCAGCACGCGCAGCGCCTCGGGCTGCCCGGCTCCGATCAGCATGGTGTCGACGGGCGAGGCCTTCCAGGCCTCCAGGCGCTCGACCACCCGCTCCTTGGGCCCGACCAGGGCCACCGAGTCGATCAGCTCCTCGGGGACGGCCGCCATGGCTTCCCGCTTCTTGCCGTCCAGGAAGAGGTCCTGGATCTCGACGGCCTTCTCCTCGTAGCCCAGGCGCTTGGCGTAGTCGTTGTAGAAGTTCTTGCCCCGGGCGCCCATCCCTCCGATGTAGAGCGCCAGCATGCCGCGGACGGGTCCCCGGCACATGTCGAGATCGTCTCCGACCACACAGGTCACGAAGGGAGCGAGGTCGAAGTCCGCTCGGCTCTTGCCGTCTTCCCGCTTGGCGAAGCCGGCGGCGATCTCCTGCTCGACCAGCTTCGACTTCTCCGGCTCCATCCACACCGGGAAGACGCCGTCGGCCACCTCGCCGGCGCAGCGCAGGCCGTTCGGGCTGATGGCCGCGGTGTAGATCTTCATGTCGGCGCGCCCGTGCAGGATGCTCTTGAGCGGCTTGCCGAGGCCCGTCGCACCCTCGCCGTGGAAGGGAATCTCGTAGTGGTAGCCCTTGTGCTCGACGGGCGCCTTGCGCGCCAGGATCTGGCGCACGATCGAGATGTACTCCCGGGTCCGCGTCAGCGGGCGGCCGTAGGGCACGCCGTGCCAACCCTCCACGACCTGCGGCCCCGAGGGCCCCAGGCCCAGGCGGAAGCGGCCGTTGGAGAGGATGTCGAGGGTCATGGCCGTCATGGCGGTCATGGCCGGCGTACGCGCCGGCATCTGCATGATGGCCGTTCCGAGGCCGATCTTGTGGGTGCGGGCAGCGATGAAGGAGAGCGGGACGATGGCATCGTTCCCGTAGGCCTCGGCGGTCCAGACCGACTCGAAGCCGAGGGACTCGGCCTCCTGGATGAGGTCGTAGTGGATGTCCATGGTGGGACCGAACTGTCCGTGAACGAGGCCGAGACGCATGGGGGCTCCTTGTGGCGGATGCGGGCAAAGTAACCGGGAGGACCGAGGGCGCGCTACTCCACGATCGGGGGCGCCGCCAGGGGCAGCTCGATCACGAAGGTCGTGCCTTCCCCCGGCTCCGAGCCCACGTAGATGCGCCCTCCGTGGCGCTCGACGATGCCGTGGGACAGCGAGAGGCCGAGGCCGGTTCCCACGCCCACCGGCTTGGTGGTGAAGAAGGGGTCGAAGATGCGGCTCTGCACCTGCGCCGGGATGCCGGGGCCGTCGTCGTGGAACTCCAGGCGCACGCCCGCCTCCACGGGCCGGCTGACGATGCGCACCGTGCCATCCTTCTCGATGGCATCGCAGGCATTCATCAAGAGGTTCAGGAAGACCTGGTTGAGCTGGCCGGGGTTGCAGCGCACCCGCGGAAGCTCGCCGTAGTCGCGCTCGATGGCAATGCGATTCTTCAGACGCGGCTCCATCAGCGCGAGGGTCCGGTCGATCTCCTCGTGGAGGTCGACGAGCTGCACCTCGGCCTGATCCATGCGCGAGAAGGTGCGCAGATCCTGCACGATCTTCTTGACCCGCTCGGTGCCCTCGCGGCTGCGCGAGAGGAGCTTCGTGATGGCCGCCTGGATCCGCTCGGTGTCGCTCTCGCTGCGCTGCCCGGCGACCAGCTTGCCCATGTACTCGTCCAGGAGCTGGAGATTGGCATGCACGAAGCCGATCGGATTGTTCAGCTCGTGGGCGACTCCGGCCACCAGCTGGCCCAGGGACTTCATCTTCTCGGCCTGCACCAGCTGCGCCTGGGTGTCGCGCAGCTCCTGGGTGCGCTCCTCGACGCGGGCCTCCAGGGTCTCGTTGAGCTTGGCGATCTCGTCGAAGGCCTTGGCGTTCTCGATGGCGACGGAGCTCTGATTGGCCAGGGTCCGCAGCAGCAGGCGGTCGTCCAGGGCCAGGCGATCTCCCGAGAGCTTGCGCCCCACCGCGATGACGCCCAGCAGGTCGACGCCGTAGAGGATGGGCACCAGCAGCTCCACCTCCAGGGTGTCGAAGACGTCTCGGCAGGCCTCGCGGTTCTCGAGATCGTGCTCCTCGTCGAAGTCGGCTCGCGAGAGATCCTCGCGCCGCATCCAGAGCTGCTTCCAGATCGGATGGTCGGCGGGAATCTCGGTGCCCAGGGCCTCGTCGTCCCAGTCGCCGCGGGAGGCGATGGGACGCAGCAGCTTCCCACCTTCGTCGACCAGCATGACCATGGCCCGCTCGACGCCCATGGTGTCGGTGAGGGCGACCAGGATCCGGTCTGCGATCTCCGACAGGGAGAGCATCGAGACCATCGCCTCCGAGATCTCGCGCACCGCCACCCGGTAGGCCGCCCGGTCGCGGTCGAAGAAGCGGTCGACCAGCGACTGCATGCGATTGCGCAGAGGATTGAAGGCGAGGATGGCGAAGAAGAGGAAGACGACCTGGACCCAGCGGAAGTTGCTCTCGACCCATTTCGTGTTGATCCGCCAGACCAGCGTGTCGGCGAAGGTCACGAGGATCGCGAAGACCCCGGTGATGGCGAGGGTGGCCGCACCGTAGGCCGCCGAGGACTTGGCGGCGCTGCGCACGCCGAAGAGCTGGCGGCGCACGATGCCGTAGCCGACCGCGACCGGGAACCAGAAGGCCCACAGCAGCGCCACGTAGTAGGGCGAGGGCGTCTCCAGGATCCACTGGGCCAGGTAGACCAGCAGTACGGGCAGGAAGCTGATCATCGCGCCGAGGAACATGATGTCGGCGCGATCCTTGAGCATGCCCTCGCGATGGCGGTGGCGCTCCAGGCCCACGATGCCGAGCGAGGCCAGGAAGAGCGAGATCGTGAAGGTGACGGCGAGGTGGGAGGCGAGGCCGGCCGGCAGCCCCAGCTCGACGTCGAAGAGGCTGAGCGCGGCGAGCCCGGCGGCTGCGCCGTAGGGAAGCAGCTGGATGCGCCGATGCCGGACCACCCAATCCGGCTCGATCGGGTAGGTCGTGAAGAGATGGAAGACGGTGGCGCCGATCGCCGGGATCGTCGCGCTGATCATGGGCCAGCCCCAGCTGATGAGCTCGGTCTGGAGCGTGAGCGCGCAGAGCGCGGACATGGAGGAGCAGAAGAGCAGCAGCGCCCAGGCTGCGGGCCGGTCGGGCTTGAGCCACCACACGGCCCCGCCGGTGACCAGGTAGATGACCGCCACCAGCAGCGAGAGGGCGTGCAGGACCACCGTGCTGGTCGGGGTGACCGAGCCGATCGGCACCGGCGGCAGCTCCAGCTCGAGGCTGCGACCGTCGGCCTTCTGGATCCGGTAGCGGTTGGCGACGCCGGGCCGAAGCTCCGCGGTGCGGCGCTGCAGGGCCCGGGCGTAGGGAACGCCGTCGATCTCGAGCACCTTGTCGCCGGGGCGCAGCTCGCTGCCGGCCGCCTCCGGAGCCACGCGCTGGACGACTCCGAAGCTGCCCATCACCGACGAGGTGAAGGGCTGGGCCAGGCGATCCTCGGGCGCCCGCAGCACGACCAACGAGAGCAGGATGGCCAGGAAGGCCCAGCCGGCGGCCAGGAGGGCCGTCGCCCGGCGCATGCGCAGGGTGGAGGTGGGGTTCATTCCGCTCCAGGCACCCGACCGGATGCTAGGCGGTCGCTATCGGGGCTGCCAAGAGCGGGGCGCGCCCGCGGCGGCGCTAGCGCTGCTCGCGGAGGACCTGGTGGAGCTGGCGCTGCAGCGCGCCCAGGTCGCCGCTGGGACCCGGGCCGTAGTTGAAGCCGCGGTTGTTGAGCAGGATGATCGGCTCCCCTTCGGGCGTGTCGCCGATCCAGAGGTCCCCGCTCGGTCCCACCTCCTCGGCCTGCTGGGCCTGGCTCGCCAGCTGCTCGGCGATGGCCTCGAGCCGACCGGCGGGAATGCCCGGAGAGGCCTGGGGGCTGCAGACCTGGGGCTCGGTGCTGGCCTGGGAGAGCAGCTCTTCCAGCGGGTCGGCGGCGGCGACGCGCAGTCCGGGCCCGGAGAGCAGCAGCAGGGCCGCCAGGGCCAGGCCGCCGAGGAGCCGGTCGATCGAGAGTCGCATGGGAGCCTCCGTGGTATGCTGGTCGCTCCGCTCCACCGGGCTCATCGACCGGTCGCGACGCCGGCTTGATGCCGGAGCCCCCGGGTGGGAAGCAGCGCGGCCCCGAGATCGGCGCGCCGGGGGCCGGGCGGCTGGGATCCCGCCGACCGCTGCCGTCTCGTTGCTCTCCTGCTGCCGCTGACCCTCCGGTCGCGCCTCGCCGGGAGCCGCACAGGAGGCCGATGCAGCTCGTCAGCTTCGAGCGCAAGCGGGTGCCGGAATCCGGCGCAGGCGAGCGGATCGGCTCGATGGGCGACGGCTCGCTCGGGCTGGAGGCCCTCGCGGGCGCCCGCCGCCTGGGCGCCCTGATCGCCGAGGGCAGCCACGCGGGCCAGGTCGTCGACCTGAACCGCGCCCTGGCGATCCGCCTCGCCTTCGACGACGTCGGCGCGCCGGAGGCGGAGGCGGACTCCCTGCTCCCGCCCGAGCCCCTCGGCTTCCTGCGCCGGCTTCCGGCCTCCCTCGAGACGGCCGCGCGGGCCCTCGACTTCGTGATGGACGCCCTCGATCGCTACGACGCCCCGGACCTGCTGCGGGCCGGGGTGGTGGAGGACCGCCGCCGGCTCCGGCTCTGCGCTCCGGTCCCGCGTCCCGGCAAGATCCTGGGCGTGGCGCGCAACTACCCGGCGCACGCCGCGGAGCGCGGCGCCTCCCCTCCGCAGGAGCCGGTGCTCTTCCTGAAGGCCCCCTCTGCGGTGATCGGCCCGGAAGACGAGATCCGGCTGCCGGCCGCCTCGACCCAGGTCGACTTCGAGGGTGAGCTCGCCGTGGTGATCGGCCGCAGCGCCCGCCAGGTCTCGGCCGACGAGGCCCTCGAGCACGTCGCCGGCTACTGCGTGGCCAACGACGTCAGCGCCCGGGACTTCCAGAACGTGCGCGGGCAGCACTTCATCGGAAAGTCCTGCGACGGCTTCTGTCCGCTCGGCCCGAGCCTGGTCACGGCCGACGAGGTCCCCGAGCCGCAGGCGCTGTGGCTCAAGACCAGCGTCTCGGGACAGCTCTTCCAGTCGGCCTCGACCGGCGACATGCTCTTCCCGGTGACCGAGATCGTGAGCTTCGCTTCGCAGCTTCTCACCCTCGAGCCCGGTGACGTGATCCTGACCGGAACACCGCCCGGCGTCGGAGCCGCCCAGCGGCCTCCGCGCTTCCTGGGCGACGGCGACCTGGTCGAGGTGGAGATCGAGAGGCTGGGCCGGCTGAAGAGCTACGTGCGCTCGGCCGCTTCGGGCCGGTAGCGGATCAGGGCCCGGCTGCCGTCGGCGAAGCCCTCGCGCATCTCGTCCCGCCAGCGGCCGATCTCGGCCGGATACTTGTCCTCGTAGACCGCGAGCAGGCGCTCGTTCAGCGAGCGATCCTTCGAGATGGAGGCCTTGGCCAGGAAGGACGGGGCCCGGCGAAAGGCCTCGTTGGTGCCGAAGAGCTGCTTCCAGCGGCCGTGATTGCCCACCCAGAGGCGCGCCCGGTCGAGACCGCGCCGCAGGGCTCGGGCCTTCCAGCGCTCCGCGCCAGTGGTCAGGACCACGGCACCGTCCAGCCAGGCGTACCAGACCTCGCCGTGGCAGCGGCTCTCGCCGCCGTCGGAGCGCAGCGGCGACACGTAGACGAAGTCGCTGCGCTGGAGGGCCTCGAGGGTGTCGGTGGGCAGGCCGGCGCGGGCCGGAGGGGCCGCCAGCACGGCCGGTGCGACCAGCAGTCCGGTGGCGCCCTCGAGGAAACGGCGTCGATCGATCAGATGCCCGACCCCTGCTCTTCCTGCACCAGATGGATGCCACACTCCTGATTGCCGCCCTGCTCCCACCACCAGCGCCCGGAGCGCGGATCGTCCCCCGGGGCCACCGCCCGGGTGCAGGGATCGCAGCCAACCGAGGGATAGCCCTCGGCGTGGAGCCGGTGCGTCGGTACGCCGTTGGAGCGGATGTAGCCCTGCACGTCGGCCGGCGTCCAGTCGGCGATCGGATTCACCTTGACGATGCCGCCGTGGGCGGAGTCGATCTCGACCTTGCGGGCGCCCGTCCGGGTCTGCGTCTGGTCGCGACGCAGACCGGTGACCCAGGCATCCAGGCCGGCGAGGTGGCGATTCAGCGGCTCGACCTTGCGCACGCGGCAGCAGAGCTCGCGCTGGGCGACGGACTCGTAGAAGAGATTCAGGCCGCGCGACCGCACCAGGTCCTGCACGGCCTCGGTGCTCGGGAAGACCACCTCGATCGGCTTGTCGTAGCGGTCGCGGAAGCGGTCGATCAGGTCGTAGGTCGCCTGGGGGAGCCGGCCCGTGTCCAGCACGAAGACCCGCGAGCGGGGCTCGATCCGGTGCATCATGTCGAGCACGGCCAGCCCCTCCGGCGCGCCGAACGAGCAGGCGAGAGCCATGTTCGGGTGGAAATTCTTGAGTGACCAACCCAAGATCTCCTGAGCGCTCAAGCTCTCGGCCTCATCGCCGGCGATGAATCGAATTACGTGATCCGGCAGGTGTTTACGAGATTGCGGGGCGGTGGCGTGAGACACCTGAGACCTCCCGAGACTCCGGACGGTATCCCTGTCAGCGGTCGGGCGCCAGACAATCTTGATTCCAGGAAAGTGAAATCAGCTCAGCGCTCGCCGCCCTGGAGCAGCTCCTCGACCGAGCGCAGCTTGTCCTCCATCCGGACGCTCTGGTCGCGGCGCTCGTCGATCTTGATCACCGTGCTCACGCGCTCCGCGCCCGCCTCGAAGACCGCCTCCTGCATGCGCTGCACCAGGGCCAGGATCTCGCCGAGCTCGCCCTCGAGGGTCGTGAACATGGGATCGAGCCGCACCCGCACCCGGTCCTGGGCGCGCGCCACCCGCAGCGCCGCAGCCACGTGTCGAGCGACGCTGGGTCCCTCCCCCACCGGGGCGATGCTGACGGCGACGATGGCCAAGGGCGACCAGGCTAACACGCGCGGCAGTGCCTTTCGTGCTGCCCGGGCGGGTCGCCGATACCTTGCAGGAGCCCGCTTGGGACATGCGTGGAAGGGGGAAGGAGATGCGAAAGCGCCTGGAGTTCGGCTCCGTTCTGGTCGCGCTGCTGCTGCTGGCGACGGCCTGCAGGACGGCGGCGGTCGTGGACTACACGAGCGTACCGCTCGACGCCCCGGTGGGGGCCAGCGTCGGCCAGGTGAGCCAGGCCATCGTGGAGGCCGGGAGCAGCCTGGGCTGGGTGATGCGTGAGGAGGAGCCGGGGCTGGTCACGGCCACCTTCCACAAGAAGTCCCGGATGGCGGTCGCCCAGATCGCCCACGACACGGTCAGCTTCAACATCGAGTACGTCGACAGCGAGCGGCTCATGTACGAAGACGACGGCGGGGAGCGCAAGATCCACAAGAACTACAACGCCTGGATCCGACGCCTGAAGGAACGCATCGAGCAGCGGGCCTCGCTGATCTACGTCAGGCGCTCCTAGCGCCGCTCCCAGACCCAGCGGCGGCGGCGCGTGACCAGCTCCCAGCGCGACTGCTCCCCGAGGTAGCCGCGCAGGAACTCCAGCGCGTCGGGCCAGTGCCGATCCGGCGCTGCGCCGCCGGGAGCCAGCGAGAAGTGCAGGCTTGGCCCCTGCGCGCGGGCCTCGAGCAAGAGGGCCAGCGCGTAGAAGGCCGGCGGCTCGTCCACCAGCACCGAGAAGGTCGGGGCGAGCAGGGCGTCGCCCACCACCAGCAGCACCGGGCGGCCCGGCTCGCGCTGGAGCAGGGTCAGGGCCTCCAGCCAGGCGCAGCCGAAGGTCTCCTCGCAGGCGGCCATGGAGCTCGAGGCCTGGCGGTTCTCGGCCGCGATCGAGAACAGGCCGGCCTGGGCATTGTGAACGGTGTGGCTGAAGCGGGTGGGAGAGAGCGCCTGGTCGCGGGCCAGGCGCTCCAGCAGGCCGATCGACTCGTTGATGTTGCCGTGGCGGGAGGCGAAGACGGTTGCCAGCCCCGCGCGCTCGCTCTCCCCGCAGCAGCCGAAGGCGGCATGGAGCATGGCTCGCGCCAGGGGTCCGCAGCGGCGCCGCAGCAGGGCCGGCAGGAAGCTCGCGTCGGGCTGTCCTTCGGCGTCGAGAGGCTGCGGGCGAGCGCACCAGGCCCGCCAGGCCTCCCGCTCCTCGCGCCCCGGCGACCAGGCATGCCAGGCGCGAATGCCGACTCCGATCACGAGCCCGCCTCCGCCAGCACCAGCGAGCAGTTGTTGCCGCCGAAGCCGAAGGAGTTCGTCATGACCGGGCCGAGGGCCGCCCGCTCTCCCTTCGCCGCCAGCGGGATCGGGGCCAGCGCGGGATCGCGCTGGCCGTCCCAGGCGTGTGGAATCAGCGAGATCTCGCCCCCCTCCGCCGCCTTCAGCACCAGCCAGCAGAAGCCGGCCTCCATGGCGCCGGCCGCTCCCAGCGTGTGTCCGACCAGCGACTTGGTGGAGCTGCAGGCCGGGGGCTCACCGAAGACGTGCGCCACGGCGGCACACTCCATGGCGTCGTTGAGCGGCGTCCCGGTGCCGTGGAGGTTCAGGTAGGCGATCTCCCGGCCCTCCAGGCCGGCGTCGTCGAGGGCGCCCCGCATGGCGCGCTCGGCTCCGCGGCCCTGGGGATCGGGCGCCGACATGTGGTGCGCCTCGCTCGACTCCCCCACGCCGCGCAGCTGGATGCCTCCCGCCTCCCTCGTGACCAGGAAGAAGACCGAGCCCTCGCCGAGGGTCAGGCCGCGCCGGTTCGCGCTGCAGGGCCGGGTGATCTCCTCGGAGATGGCCTGGAGCGCGGAGAAGCCGTTGGTCGTGAGTCGGCACAGCGTGTCGGTGGCCCCCGCGACGACCGCATCGCAGAGGTCGAGCGCCAGCAGGGAGCGCGCCGAGGCGAGGGCCCGGGCCCCGGAGGAGCAGGCCGTGGAGATCGTGTAGGAAGGGCCCTGGAGCTCCAGCAGCTCCGCCACGAAGGCCGAGGCGCCGCCGAACTCGAGCTGGGCGTAGTCGAAGGATTGCGAGAGTCGGCCCGTCTGCTCGCGGTGCCGGATCGCGAGCTCGGCATCGGAGACCCCCGAGGTGCTGGTCCCCATCACGACCGCGACCCGGTGGCGCCCCGCCGCCCGCGCCGTCGCCTCGATGGCCTCGCGGAGCGGCTCGAGAGCCGCCAGTGACATCGCGTTGTTCCGGCAGGCGAAGCGCCGCAGCGCCGCGGGCACGGAGGGCAGCTCGGAGGCGACCTCCGCCACGACCAGCTCGCGCCCCGGGACCCACTCCCGCCGCACCCGGAAGTGCGACTGGTCGCCGGCCAGCAGCCGCGGCCAGATCTCCTGCGGATGCCGGCCCAGGGCGTTCACCATTCCCATGGCCACGAGTGAGCAGGGAGTCGTCACGAGGGAGCTACGGAGCCGACCGGCGCTCGGCGGAGAGGGCGCGCCACAGCGAGGCCTCGTCGCCGTAGCCGAGCAGGCGGCGCGCCGCGTCGATCCCCGATGCGACGACGCCGTAGATGCCTCCCCCGGGCTGCGCCCAGTGACCGACCAGGGACAGGCCGGCGATCGGCGTCTCCGGGGAGGGACGGCCCGGCCCCACCTGCGCCGGCGTGTGGGCCCAGCCGTAGACGGCGCCGTCCGTGTTGCGCGTGTAGCGCTCGAGGGTGCGCGGCGTGGCGGGCTCGAAGAAGCGAATGCTCTCGACGAGGCCCGGGAAGCGGCGATCGACGCGCTCGAGCAGGCGGCGCGCCAGCGCCTCCTTGCGGCTGCTCCAGGGCGAGCGGCCGCGCGCCGAGACCAGCGTGGTCAGCACCAGGACGTGATCTCCGGGCGGGGCCAGGCCCGGGTCGGCAAGGCTGGGCAGGGTCAGCGTCAGCCAGTCCGGCTCGCCCGCCAGCGAGCTGGCGTGGCAGGCATCCGCATCCCAGCTGTCGTACAGGAAGGTCTCGTGGCCGAGCTCGGCGGGCAGTGGCCCCCGCAGCGCGGCGTAGACCACGAAGGCCGAGATCGAGGGCTCCAGCCGCCGCAGCCGCTCCAGGCTGCGCGCCGGCAGCCGCGATTCGCCCACCAGCTCCTCGAAGGTCTGTCGGGCATCGGCGTTCGACAGCACGATCGGCGCCTCGATGCTCTGGCCGTTCTCGAGCACGACGCCGCGGGCGCGCCCGCCTTCGACGCGGATGCGTCGCACCGTGCTGCGCAGCAGGACCTCCCCACCGCCCTCCTCGACGGCCCGGGCGAGGCTGTCCGCCAGGCGCTGGAAGCTGCCGCGGCAGTAGAAGGTGCCGTCGGCCACGTAGCTCATCAGCATGGTCGAGAAGTAGAGGAAGGAGAGCTGCGAGGGGGGCAGGCCCAGGAAGGGCCAGGGGGCTCCGATCCAGGCCCGGGCCTCGCGCGACTCCAGGTGGGCGGAGAAGACGTCCTCCAGGGTCGCGCGCCGGTAGCGCAGCAGGGTCGGGAAGCGATCGCCGCAGCGCAGCACGTCGACGGGAGAGGCCAGCTCGGCCGCGCGGCGCGTCTCGTGACGGATCGCCAGGCACTCGTGCAGCAGCTGGCGCAGGCCCTTGGCCTCCTCCGGCAGCCGATCGACCAGCACCCGCTGGTACTCGTCCAGATCGGCCGGAGCCGCGAAGCTGGAGCCGGGATGCAGGGCGGTGTAGAAGGGATCGACGGCTGCGAAATCGAGGCGCTCGCGCAGGCCGAGCACGCTGAGGAGCTGGTGCAGCAGCCCCCCGCCCTCGTAGGTCGCGGGCCGACAGCCTCCCACCAGGTGCACCGCCGAGTCGAAGAGGCAGCCGCTGCGCCGGAAGGCGTGGGCATAGCCTCCGACCCGATCGTGGCGCTCGACGACCAGGGTCGAGAGCCCCGCCTTGACCAGCAGGGCCGCCGCGGAGAGGCCGCCGATCCCGCTGCCGATCACGACGGCGTCGTAGCTCGAGCGGCGCGACTCCTCGTGGAAGCGCAAGTCCCGGCCTAGTCGATCCGGAGCTCGCGGGGGTCGTTGCCCGCCAAGCCGTACTCGACCATGAATCCGATCAGCCCGAGGCTGTAGCGGTTGGTAGCGTCTTCTCCGGTGAAGATGCGCGGCATGTGCTTGCGGAAGTGGAAGTCCACGAGCTTGCCCGGCAGTGTGCCGCGGACGTACTGGCCCACCCGGAAGAGCGTGAGCAGGCGCCCGTCGTAGAACCAGCCGATCACCTTCTGCCAGGCGGCGTGGTTGCGCAGCATGCTGCGCTGGTAGCGCGCGAGCGCCCGCTCCGAGCCCTCGAGCAGGGCGCCCGCCAGCATGTCCGCACTCTGGAAGGCCAGCAGCAGGCCGCTGGAGAAGACCGGGTCCACGAAGCCGAAGCAGTCCCCGACCAGGGCCCAGTTCGCGCCGACGCCGCGCGTGACGCGCGACTGGTAGTTGCTGTACTTCACGACGGGAGTCACGCGACGCGCCGGGGCCGCGTAGTCGCGAATCACCGGGTCGTGTCGCAGGTAGTTGTCGAGCTGCTCCTCGGGGCTGTCGCCGAAGCGACGGATGGTGTCCGAGTCGATGACCAGGCCCATCGAGACGCGCCCCGGAAGCGGAATCCGCCACAGCCAGCCGTGCTCCAGGCGATCGGTGTGGACGTTGCCCTCGATCTCCACCTCGATGCCCTCGAAGTGCGCGTGCAGGGCGGTGTCCTTGCGGTCGCCGTCGACCACCTCCAGGCCCAGCAGGCGCGGAATCGCCCGCAAGCGCCCGCCCGCATCGATCAGGAAGTCGGGCTGCTCCCGAAGGCCGGCGGCGGCGAGGGAGTCGGCGTCGAGCTGGACCCGGTCGGGGGCCTCGCCGCGCTCGACGCGAGCCGGATGGTCCACGCCCCGCGCCCCCGCCTTGCGAGCGGCGCCCAGGATCGAGGCGTCGAAGCGGTCGCGGGGGACGTTGTAGGAGTAGGTGGTCTTGGCACCGCGCACCTCGTCGAAGCGGAAGGAGAGGCGCGAGTCGCCTCCGAAGACGAAGGTCGCGCCGCCCTTCCAGATGCTGTAGTCGGCCACCTCCTCCTCCACGCCCAGATCGCGCAGGAAGGGAACGATGGCCGGCACCAGCGACTCCCCGACGATGATCGGAGGTCGCTTGTCCCGACAGAAGAGAGTGACGTCTACGCCGGCACGAGAGAGCTGGGCCGCCACGCTGGCTCCGGCCGGCCCACCCCCGAGCACGGCCACGCTGCCGGGTCGCTGGTGCATCACCACCGGACGATAAGAGACGCCGTGCGCGCATTCAACGAGGGCGCGCCGATGCTACGCTCAGCGAGCCGTGATGACGCGGGCCGAGCTGACAGAGCGGGTCTTCCAGATCCTGCGCGACGAAATCCTGGACACGAGTGAGGACTTCGGCCCCGGCAGCAGCCTGGTCGAGGCCGGGCTGGACTCGCTGGCCCTGACCCAGCTGATGCTCGCCATCGAGGAGAGCACGGGCGTCTGGGTGGACGAGAGCCTGCTCACGCCGGAGAACCTGCGGTCGGCCGAGACCCTCGCCGGGCTCGTCTTCGACCAGCTGGCGGGAGACGGAGCGGCGTGACGGGGCCCCGAAGCGATGTGGCGCTGACCGGCGCCGACTGCTTCCTGCGCGCCTTCGATCACGAGATCCAACGCATGAACGGGGCTCGTCACCTGTCGCAGCTCGTGCTGCGTCTGGGACCCGGCCTGGACACGGGCGTGCTGGAGAAGCTCGTCCAGGACATCGCCCGGGAGCAGCCCATCGTCCGCGCTCCGATCGACCGCCGACTGGGGATCGGCGCACCGGTGTACCGCCTGGCCCGAGGGGCGCAGTGCCCCATGCCGGAGATCCAGGTCCACGAGGCCGGGGCTCCGGCAGCGGAGTCGCTGCCGCCCCTCTTCGCCGAGCGGCTGAACCAGCCGCGCTCCCTGCGAGCCGGCGAGCTGCTGCGCTTCGACCTGGTTCGCTACGCCGGCGGCGCGGCCGGCACGGATCTGGCCATGACCTGGCTGCACATGCTCTTCGACGGCTCCGGCAGCGAGGCCTTCCTGCGCTGGCTCGACGCCTGCTACCGGGGTGAGTCCTCGCCCTCCGAGCTGCCCGACCCGGCCGAGCTGGATCCGGCGCCGCCCGCGGTCCCCTCCCTGCGCGAGCGCGGCGAGCGGGCCCGGGCCTGGCAGCACTGGATCGACGGCTTCGCGGCCGCGCCGCCGCACTCCCTGGCCGGCCCGCTGCGGCGCACGCGCCAGGCCCTGCGCTACGAGCGCATGCGCTTCGACGCCGCCCAGAGCCAGGCGATCGCGGAGCGAGCCAAGGCCCGGGCCGGCTTCCTCACCCCCATGCTCTTCTACCTGGCCGCTGCGATTCGCGGGCACCATGCGGTGCATCGGGCGCGGGGGACGGATCCCGGTCACTACCTGGTGCCGCTGCCGGTCAATCGCCGGCCGCGCGGCCGGGAGGGGGCGATCTTCCGCACCCACGTCTCCCTGCTCTGGTTCCACGTGCCGGCCTCCCTGGCCGAGCGGCTTCCCGAGCTGCTGGAGGAGCTCAAGGCGCAGCGGCTGGCGGCGATCCGGGCCGGCCACGTCGAGGGCGGCAGCTTCGCCATGGACTTCGCCCGCTTCGCCCCGCGCAGGCTCTACTCCCACATGGCCCGCCGCGGCTTCGGCGGCGAGCTCTGCTCCTTCTTCTTCGCCTACACCGGAGAGTTCCTGGGGGGCCTGGAGCGCTTCCTGGGCTGCGAGCTGCTCGACGGATTCCACGTGGCCCCGGTGCCGCCCTCCCCCGGGAGCTGCCTCGCGCTGAGCTATCGGGGCGGCCGGCTCAACGTCACGCACGCCTTCCAGGACGGCGTGCTCTCGGAAGGAGAGCGGGCCCTCTTTCGCGAGAGCCTGCGCGCCGACCTGCTGGGCTAGGCCGTGGCGGCGGAGCGCTACGACGTCGCCGTCGTGGGCGGAGGTCACGCGGGAGTCGCCGCGGCCATCGCCGCGGCGGAGCTGGGGGCGCGCACGCTGCTGGTGGAGGCGAGCGCGCAGCTCGGCGGCAATGCGGCTCTGGCCTTCGTCCACACGATCTGCGGGCTCTACCGCTCTGCCGAGGAGGGGGAGGCGCTGCCCGCTCACCCGGGCTTCCCGAGCCGCTACGCCGCGGCGCTCCAGCGCGCGGGAGCGGCCGGCCGGCCCGAGCGCGCCGGGCGGGTCTACGTGCTGCCGACGCGTCCTCCGCGGCTGGCCCGCGTCGCCCGCCGGCTCTGCGAGGCGACCCCCGGGCTGACGCTGCGCACCCGCACGCCGGCTCTCGCCGTGGAGCTGGCGCGGGACTCGCGCGAGCCCCAGCGCCTGGGCTTCGCCGACGGCCGGGGAGCCTGGGCCTGGACCGTCGTCGACGCGACCGGCGACGCCCCCGCCGCCCGGCTGGGCGGCGCGGAGGTCCAGGGCGTCGGCGCGCGCGAGCTGCAGCTGCCGTCGTTCATCTTCTGCATGACGGGCGTGGACACGGGCGAGCTGCAGGGCTTCGAGCGCCTGCGCGTCACCCACGCGGTGGCCGGTGCGGCGCGCTCGGGCGAGCTTCCGCCCGGCTGCGAGTCGGTGCTGGTGCGCAGCGCAGGCGAGGCGGGCGAGGTCTACCTGACGCTCAACCTGCCACGGCCGGAGGCCTTCGACCCCCTCGACGCCGAGCAGGTCGCGGCGCTCACGCGCCGGGCGCGCGGCTTCGCGGAGCGCCTGGCCGACTTCCTGAGGCGCAGCCGCCCCGCCTTCGCGCGAGCGCGCATCGGAGACCTTCCCGAACGCATCGGCATCCGGGAGGGCCAGCGCCTGGTGGGACTCCGGACGGTGTCGCGAGACGACGTCCTGGAGGGGCGCGAGCCCCGGGACTGGGTGGCCCGCTCCACCTGGCCCATCGAGCTCTGGCAGGACCACCGTCGCGCGCGCTTCGAGCACCCGCAGGGCGCCTGCGGCATTCCCCTCGGCGCACTGCTCAGCCGCAGTCACCCGCGCCTGGCCGCGGCGGGGCGCTGTCTCTCGGCGAGTCACGAGGCGGCCGGCGCCCTGCGCGTGATCGGAACGGCCCTCGCCACCGGCGAGGCGGCGGGCCTGGCCGCGGCCCTGGCGGCGCAGCGGGGCTGCGGGCTCGAGGCGGTGGACGCCCGGGAAGTTCGCCGGCTCGTCGAGCGGGCCCCCCAGCGTCTGGAGCGCGCGTGACGATCGTCGACGAGATCCGCGCGCGGGCCGAGGCCGCGCCCGGGCACCCGGCACTGCGCCTCGGCGACG
>CAZYOL010000031.1:25253-28686 GCA_964649065.1 uncultured Spirochaetales bacterium | reverse complement strand
GTGGGTGATCGACGGCGAGTACGAGAACCAGGACGGCGTCTGGGGCGGCACCGAGTCCTACACCGGCTTCGGCTACCGGAGGCAGGGCTGATGGCCGTGGCAGCGGGCCTCCGCTTCGACCAGGTGCGCGTGGGCGAGGAGCTGCCGGAGCTGGCGGTGGAGGTCTCCGCCACCACGGTGGTTCTGGGAGCCCTGGCCAGCCGCGACTGGCGGCCCATGCACCACGACAAGGACTTCGCGCAGCAGCGCAACGGCGTGCGCGACATCTTCATCAACACGCCCAACAACGCCGCCTGGTTCGAGCGCTACATCACGGACTGGACCGGTCCGACCGGGCGGCTCGGGCGCATCCGCTTCCGGATGCGCGACTCGATCTTTCCCGGCGATCGCATGGTCTTCCGGGGCCGGGTGGAGGAGCTCGGCACCGACGAGGCCGGCTGTGGCTGGGCGAAGCTCTCGCTCTCGGTCTCGGTCGGCGACAAGACCTGCACCGACTGCGAGGCCCGGGTCGCCCTGCCCACGGGCCCGGACGACAATCCCTGGCAGCGCCGCGAAGAGCGCTGGAAGCCCTGAGGAGAGGAGCATGGATCTCGACTTCAGCGAGGAGCAGCGGGTCCTGCGCGAGATGGTGCGCGGCCTCTGCAACGAGTACGCCCCGCTCGAGGTGGTCCGCCAGATGGAGGACGACCCCAAGGGCTACCCCGACGCGCTGTGGAAGCAGCTCGCGGAGCTGGGCCTGCTCGGCATCACGATCCCCGAGGCCTACGGAGGCGCTCAGCAGAGCCTGCTGGAGGCGGTGATCCTCTACGAGGAGCTGGGCCGCTCGCTGGCCCCTTCTCCCCACTTCGTCTCGGCCGTGGTGAGTGCCGGCCTGCTGCTCGAGGGCGGGAGCGAGGCCCAGCGCCGGGCCTGGCTGCCGCGGATCGCCTCCGGCGAAGCCATCCTGAGCCCCGCCTGGCTCGAGCCCGAGGGGGGCTTCGGCGCGGTCGGCATCCAGCTCCGGGCACGGCCCGATGGCGAAGGCTTCCGCCTCTCGGGTCTGAAGCGCCACGTGCCCTTCGCCCGCTCGGCCAGCCGGCTGGTGGTGCTGGCGCGCACCGGCGAGGGCGAGCGGGACATCGACCTCTTCCTGGTCGATCCCGCGGCCGCCGGCGTCTCCCTGGAGCAGCAGAAGAGCCTGGCCTCGGACACCCAGTATCGGGTGGAGCTGTCGGACGTGCGCGTGGAGGCCGCCGACCGCATCGGTGCCGCGGGCTCGGGCTTCGCGACCTGGGAGCGGGTGATGCTCGACGCCATCGTGCTGCTGGCCGCCCAGGCCATGGGCGGCGCCGAGCGGGCGCTCGAGATGACCGTGCAGTACGCCAAGGACCGGACCCAGTTCGACAAGCCGATCGGAGCCTTCCAGGCCATCTCGCACTACCTGGCCGATGCGGCCACGAACGTCGACGGCGGCAAGACGCTGGTCTACGAGGCCGCCTGGGCGCGCTCCGAGGGCCGATCCATCGAGCGCCTGGCGCCGATGGCCAAGCTCTTTGCCTGCCAGACCTACCGCGACCTCACGGCCATGGCGCAGCAGGTCTGGGGCGGCGTCGGCTTCACCCTCGAGTACGACATCCAGCTCTACTTCCGGCGCGCCAAGCAGCTCCAGATCACCTGGTGGGACACGCGGACCCTGGAGGAGAAGGTGGCGGCCAGCGTGCTCGACGCGGAGCAGCCGGCGGCGCTCTAGCGTGGCCTTCGACCTGGCCGAGTGGGTGCGACCCGGCCGCGCGGCGCTGGTCACCCAGGAGCTGCAGCGAGGCGTCTGCGGAGACCTCTCGCAGCTCCCGGAGCTGGCCGAAGCCGCCCGGGGCGGGATGATCGAGAAGGCGGCGGCTCTGGTGCGCGCAGCCCGTCGGGTGGGCGTTCCGGTGCTCCACTGCACCGCCGAGCGCCGCGCCGACGGTCTGGGCTCGAACCGCAACGCCCGCATCTTCCAGTACATGGCCAAGGCGCCGGTGCAGCTCTTGCCGGGCTCCGAGGCGGCAGAGCTGCTGCCCGAGCTGGAGCCCTCGCCGCGCGACCTGGTGCTCTCCCGCCTGCACGGCCTCTCGCCCTTCCAGGGGACCGAGCTCGACTTCGTGCTCCGGAATCTCGGCGTGCAGACGCTGGTGGCGACCGGCGTCTCGGTCAACGTGGCCATCCAGAACCTGGCCTTCGACGCGGTGAACAGCGGCTACCAGGTGGTGATTCCGCGGGACGCGGTGGCCGGCTTCCCGGCGGACTACGTCGAGGCGGTCTTCAGCCACACGCTGGGCGCCGTGGCCAGCCTCGTCACCAGCGACGAGCTGCTGCGCGTCTGGCAGGCCTGAGCCCACCCCGCACCCCCGGCCTCGTGCGGGCGCCCTCCCGCTTCCCCGGGCGCGCTGTTCGCCCGTCGGCAGCGGCTCGCGCCTAGGCCGAGCGGAGCTCCTCGATCACCGCCGCCAGCGCCGCGTCGTGTGCCGGGTCGGCGGGGGTCGGGAGGCAGATCCAGCTCGCCAGGCCGGCGTAGGCGTGGCGCAGCGTCTCGGCGAGCTCGCAGAAGGGTCCGCTGGGGACGAAGGTGTCCAGCATCTCGTCGTCGATCAGGGAGCCCAGCTCCGCCCAGCGTCCCTCGCGGCTCCGGGCGCGCAGGCGCTCTCCGCGCTCGCGCCAGCCGAAGAGCTCGAGGCTCGGCCAGTAGGCCGGTGTCGAGTAGAGGAAGCCGAGCAGCTGGCGCGCCTTCTCGCGCTCCGCGGCCAGGCTGGCCGCATCCACGCCGGTGGCGATCAGCGGGCTGGCCAGCAGCTCCGGCGCGTCCGCGGTGCGCCCCCGGCGCGCCGCGCCCAGCGCCAGGCGCGGCAGGACCGCTTCCCGCAGGTAACGCGGTGCGGTGTTGGTCGGGTGGGTGACGAGGCCCCGGGCCGCCTCTCCGGCCAGGGCCAGCATCTTCGGTCCGATGCCGCCGAGATAGATCGGCGGCTCGGCGACCTCGAGGGGATCCGGTCGGAAGAAGGGCTGCATGCGCGTCAGCCGGTAGTGCTGGCCCTCGAAGCGCAGGGGCCCGCCGTGCTGCCAGCACTCGAAGAGGGCCCGCAGCGCGCCGATGTACTCGCGCATGCGGGGTACCGGCGGCGACCAGGCGGTGCCGTAGCGCCCGACGACATTGCCGCGCACCTGGGAGCCGAGGCCCAGCTCGAAGCGGCCCCCGGAGAGCTCCTGCAGGTCCCAGGCCGCGTGGGCCACGACCATCGGGCTGCGCGGGAAGACGACGAGCACGCTGGTGGCGACCCGGATCCGCTCGGTCGCCGCGAGGGCCGCGTGCGCCACGAGCAGGCCGTCGTGCACGGCGTCGGGCACGAAGAGACCGTCGTAGCCGAGCGCTTCCACGGCGCGCGCGTGCGCCGCGACCGCACCGAGGCGCGTGCGCTCG
>CAZYOL010000031.1:15724-25243 GCA_964649065.1 uncultured Spirochaetales bacterium | reverse complement strand
GGCCACGAGCACGCTGGGCAGGACGCGCAGGCGTCGCGTGGCCCCGAGCGCCTGGGCTGCGGCGCAGAGCCCGTCGTGCACCGAGTCGGGTACGCAGAGCCCGTCGTAGCCCAGGGCCTCGGCCCGCCGGGCCTGGGCCGCCACCCGGGAGAGGGGCAGGCGGGCGTCCAGGGTGGCGTAGACGCGGAAGGCGGTCATGGCGGGCGGTCGCTTCCTGTATCGTCGGTCGGGGCCAGGGCGACGGCCCGGAGGACGATAGCGTTGGAGCCGAGTCTGGCGGGACGGACCGCCCTGATCACCGGAGCCAGCCGGGGCATCGGCCGCGCCATCGCCAGGCGCCTGGCCGCCGAGGGCGCGGCCGTAGCGCTCGGGGCCTCGCGCCTCGGCTCCCATGGCGATCTCGAGGGAACCCTGGAAGAGGCCGTCGCCGAGATCCGCGCCGCGGGGGGACGGGCTTCGGCCGTGGTCGCCAACCTGGTGAGCGAGGAGGAGCGCGCGGACCTGGTGGCGCGCGCCGAGGCCGAGCTGGGCCCCCTGGACCTGCTGGTGAACAACGCGGCCATGGCCCGCTGGGCGCCGCCCAGCCGGGCCTCCCTGAGCCACCGCCGCCGCATGCTCGAGGTCAACTTCCACGCGCCCATCGACCTGGCCCAGCAGGCGCTGCCCGGCATGCGCGAGCGCGGTCGCGGCTGGATCCTGAACATCAGCAGCGACTCGGCCCGTCAGCCGCGCGTGCCCTATCCCGACGACCCGAGCCTGAGCCACGCGATCACCGCCTACGGCTCCACCAAGGCGGCCCTGGACCGCTACACCGAAGGCCTGGCGCACGAGCTGGCCGGCGAGGGCGTCTACGTGAACGCCCTCGCCCCCGTGGCCATCGTGCTGACCCAGGGGGCCGAGCGCTTCGCCGACTCGCTGGCCAGGCGGCGGCCCGACCTGGTCGAGCCCGTCGAGGTGATGGTCGAGGCGGCCCTGGCCCTGCTGAGCGAGGCCCACGTCGGCCGCGTGGTGACGAGCCGACCCTTCCTGCACTCCCTGGGGCGGCCGGTGCGCAGCCTCGACGGTCGCCGGGTCCTGGGCGACGCCCTGCTGCCGGCGGCTGCCCGCGCAGGCCCCCACTGAGCCGCGCTCTGCTACTTCGATTTCGGCGGCTCGGCCCGCAGCCAGCGGGGCAGGCGGATCTCCTCCGAGAGCGCCTCGAAGACGACGCGCACCGGGCTGCCGATCTCGATCGTCGCCGGATCCACCTCCCCGAGGTCGCCGCCCGGACGGGCGATCAGGTTGCCGGTGAGGCGCAGCGTCGGGTCTTCTTCGAGGGCCACCAGGATCACGTTGTAGGGGGCGCGCTCGGCGAAGTAGGGCAGCAGCGGCGGGTGGGGAACCGCGAAGGACCAGATGGTCCCGCGGCCCGAGAGCTCGGTCCAGGTGGGCGGTACGCGGGGCGCGAAGGGGGAGAGGAGCCGCGGCGGGAAGATCAGGCGGCCGGTCTCGGCGCACTGCTGGACGCACAGCACCCCGCGGCGCGCCCCCTCCCAGAAGGGGGCCGCCTCCTCCGAGATGGGCGGCAGCAGCGGCTCCGGAGCCGTCATCGTCTCAGCAGCAGGGCACTGGTGGGCACGCCCTCGCCGGCCGTGACGAGGCAGTGCTCGGCGCCCTCCACCTGGTTCACCGACTCTCCGCGCACCTGTCGCACCCCCTCGTTGATCAGGTTGAAGCCGTGCACGTAGGCCTCCGAGAGCCCTCCCCCCGAGGTGTTGATCGGAAGGCGTCCGCCGGGCTCCAGGGCGCCGTCCTCGCTGAAGGCCGCGGCCTCGCCGCGCCCGCAGAGCCCGTAGCCCTCCAGCGAGAGCAGGATCAGCGGGGTGAAGGCGTCGTAGAGCTGGGCCACGCGCAGGTCCTCGGGCCGGATGTCGGAGTGGCGGTAGAGCTGGCGGGCGCAGGTCCAGGCGGGGCCCGTCAGGGGGTCCTCGCACCAGTAGTTCACCATCGTGTGCGACTGGCGCGGCAGGCCCTGGGCGAAGGCGTGGACGTAGGCCGGCGGCCGTCGGCAGTCGCGGGCGCGCTCCGCCGCCACCAGCACGCAGGCCAGCGCGCCGTCGGTCTCCAGGCAGTTGTCGAAGAGGCAGAGCGGCTCGGAGATCCAGCGCGCCTTCATGTAGTCCTCGCGCGAGAGCTGCCGCTCGTACATCAGCGCGCGGGGGTTGGCGTTGGCCATCTTGCGCACCGCGATCGCCACGTGGGCCAGGTGATCGCGGGTGGCCCCGTACTCGTGCATGTAGCGGCGCGTCAGCACGGCGATCTCGTCGACCGGCCGCAGCAGGCCCCAGGGCCGTGTCCACTGGGCGGGGGCACTCGGCGCCTGGGCCGCGGCGGCCCAGGGCCTGCCGCCGGAGCCGCGCTTGCGCGAGCGCCAGGCGACGCCCACCCGGCACTGGCCCGCCGCGATGGCGAGGGCCAGCTGGCCGACGCAGGCCGGGCCGGCGCCGCCGCCGTAGCCCACCTGCTGGAACCAGGTGACGTCCCCGAAGCCCAAGTTCTTGGCGATCGTCACCTCGTCGGTCGTCTCGAGCGTGTAGGAGGCCAGTCCGTCGACCTGCGCCGGATCGATGCCCGCGTCGTCGAGGGCGGCCAGGATCGCCTGGCAGGCGAGGCTCGTCTCCGAGCCCTCGAGCCGCTTGGCGAAGGGCGTCTCCCCGATCCCGACGATGGCCGCGGCGTCTCTCAGCATCCCAGCGGAGGGTAGGCCGGATCGGGCTCAGAAGCGGATCGGCAGCCTCTCGAAGCCCTGGACGAACTCGGTCCGCAGGCGCTCGGCGCCGGCGATGTCGACCTCGTAGTCGGGCCAGGTGCCCAGGATCTCCTCCAGGCAGACGCGCCCCTCCAGCTTGGCCACGTGGAGGCCCAGACAGGCGTGGGTCCCGGCGCCGAAGGAGAGGATGCGCTGGGGACGGCGACGGACGTCGAAGAGGTCCGGGTCCGGGAACTCGCGCGGGTCCCGGTTGGCCGAGGGGTAGAGGAAGAGCACCACCTGGCCCTTCCGCAGCTTCTCGCCGTGCAGCTCCACGTCCTCGAGCAGGGTCCGCCCCAGGAACTGGGTCGGCATGTCGTAGCGCAGGGCCTCCTGGTAGGCGTCGGGGACCCGCGAGGGGTCGGCCGCCACGGCGGCGCGCTGCTCCGGGTGCTCCCAGAGCCGGTGCAGCGCCGTGGCCAGGGTCTTCGGGAAGGTCTCCGAGCCCCCGATGATCAGCATCGACAGGTGCGAGGCGATCTCCTCGTCGCTGAGCTTGCGCCCTCCCAGCTCGAAGTGGCGCAGCAGGTTCACGACGTCGTCTACGTCGCTCGCCTCGCTGCGTCGCTTCGCCGCCAGGCTGGCGAAGTAGGTGCCGAGCTCCACGGCGGCGGCCAGGCCGTCCTCGGTCATGCCGTCGACGCCCTCCTCGCGGGCGAAGAAGCGCCAGACCAGGTCGTGCAGCATGGGGCCGTCTTCGACGGGAATGCCGGTGACGGTGCAGGCCACCTGCACCGAGAGGCGCTGGCCGAAGTCCGCCATGATGTCGCAGCCGCCTCGGTCGGCGACCTCGTCCATCAGGCCCCGCACCGTGTCGCGCACGAAGCCCTCGAGGCCGCGAATCGCCCGGGGCGCGAAGTAGGGCTTCACCGCCGAGCGCAGCTTGGTGTGGTCCGGCGGATCCATCACGTTCAGCATGGGGGTGACGGGCTGGACCCGGGTCAGCAGCTGCGAGGAGGTGGTTCCCCCCGCGGTGGAGAAGGCTCGGTGGGAGGAGCAGTCCCAGACGTCCTGGAAGCGCGAGAGGGCCCAGGCCTCGTACTTGGGGATGAAGTAGGCGGGAGCCTCCTCGCGCAGCCGGGCGTAGACCGGATGCGGGTCCTGCATCACCGCCTCGGAGAAGGGGTCGTAGTCGAGCATGCTCAGGCCTCGGGCGTGAAGCGGATCTTCATCTCGGCGCAGGTCCGGACCAGCGCCGCGGGGACGATCACCGGGCCGTCGCCCGCGTACTCGGCATCGGGCATGCGCCGCAGGATCTCCTCGAAGGCGACTCGCATCTCCATGCGCGCCAGGTTGGCGCCCAGGCAGAAGTGGCTGCCGACGCCGAATCCGAGATGCTGGGGATTGCGCTCGACGCGGAAGCGCTCCGGCTCGTCGAAGGCCTCCGGGTCGTGATTCGCCGAGGGATAGAGCATCAGCACCCGCTGGCCCGCCTCGAGCTTCTTGTCCCGCAGCTCGGTGTTGGTGGTGACGGTGCGCGAGAAGGCGTGTACGGGGCTCACGATCCGCACCATCTCCTCCACGGCGCCGGGGATCAGGGCCGGGTCGTCGATCAGCTTCTGGCGCTCCCCCGGGTTCTCGATCAGCTGCTGCATGCCGCCCGAGATCCCGTTCCGGGTCGTCTCGTTCCCGGCCACCATCAGGATCACCAGCATCTTGATCAGCTCGTCGTTCGCCAGCGCCATGTGCTCTTCGCTGCGGAGGTGCTCGAAGCGTTCGTCCCCCTTCTCCTCGAACTGCGTCAGCATGCCTTCGTCCTTGGCGCCGGTGAGGATGCTGACGAGGTCGTCCTGGGGATTCTGGCGGCGGTCTTCGATGATGCCGCGCACGTAGTTGGCGTACTCGACGAAGGCCGCGCCGGCCCGGGTCACGGTCTCGACGTCGTCCTGGCGGCCGTCGGCGGCGATCATCGCGTCCGACCAGTGGTGGAAGCGGTCGTAGTCGCTCTCCGGGATGCCCATCATCGAGGCGATCAGGCGCAGGGGCAGCGGGACGGCGATCGCCTCCACGAAGTCGCACTCGCCGCGCTTGGCCACGGCGTCGATCGCCTTCGTGGTGATGTCGCGGAAGATCAGCTCGAGCTTCTTCACCATGCGCGGAGTGAAGCCCTTGTTGATCAGTGCACGCAGCTGACCGTGGCGCGGCTCCGCCTCGTCGATCAGCCCGATCTTGACGGGGTTGCTCGGTCGCACGCCCTCGGAGGAGGTGAAGAGCTCCTGGTGCTTCGAGACGTAGGCCACGTCCTCGAAGCGCGTGAGCACCCAGAGCTGATCCTTCTCGGACCAGTAGACCGGCTCGTTCTCGCGCAGCCAGCGCGTCCGCTCGGGCATCTCCGCATTCCAGCTCTCGGAGTCCAGGTAGGAGACATCGACGTTCATGGGGCTCTATTCCTCGGCATTGAAGAGGCGAGCGCTCAGCTCGCACAGGAACTCGGTTTGACGCGCCAGGGCCGGCGCAGACATCGGATCTTCGCCCTGCAGCTGCTCGTAGAGCGGTGCGGTCGTGAAGTAGCCCACGACGATCTGGTACATGGCCAGCACCAGCAGCGGGATCTGCTCCGGGCGGAAGCGCCGGGCCGCGGCGCTGGACTCCACGATCTCCTGGGCGCGCCCGAAGGTCGGCGCCAGCCAGCGCTCGAGCATGGGCGTGAGCCGGCGGCCCCCGGCCAACGTCTCGTGCTGGACGAGGCGCGCCAGATTCGGGCGCTGGGCCAGCAGGTCCATCATGCGCCGCACGATCTGCGTCGAGTCCGCGGAGCCGTCGACCACGAAGCCGGCCAGGATCTCGAAGACGGGGCCGATGCCGCGCTCGAGCACCGCGGCGTAGAGCGACTCCTTGCTGTCGAAGTGGTTGTAGAGGCTGGGGATGCGCAGCCCCACCCGCTCGGCGACGTCGCGCAGCGGCGTGGCCTCGAAGCCGCGCTCCGCGAAGAGCTCCTCCGCCGCATCGAGGATGCGCGCGCGCGTCCGCAGGCCGCGCGGGGTGCGCTGGACCGGCGGGGCGTCGACCGCTGCGGATTCGGGCATGCTGGCTCCAACGGAAACTAACGATCGCTAGTTTGGGCTGACGCCTGTCCCCCGTCAAGGTGATCGGCGTCACGCCCTGGAAAATTGAGTGATATCAGGGATTTGTAGGGCGTGGGCCGGGTTCCGTCGGACCCCTGCGGTAGGCCGGGGCCCGACTCAGGTCTTCTTCAGCTCGATCAGCACCTCGTGGTAGCGCTGCTGGCCGATGTTCAGGGCCCACTCGGTGTTGCCCTTGGGCACCCGCACGGTGTTGCCCTGGGGCGGGATCTTGCCCACGAAGAAGTCCATGGGAGCGCCCTTGGGGCAGACTCCGGCCACCAGGTCGCCGGAGTCGATCACCAGGTAGTACTCGTGGTCGTGGCGGTGCAGGTCGCTCGCCTCGCCCGGCTCGAGCGTGAGCTCCCAGATCTTGACGTGCTCGTCCTCGAAGAGCAGCTCCGTGCCGACGTTGCCGAGCGGGTCGTCCGCGTGCTCCTCGCGGAACGTCTCCAGCCGCTCGCGCAGCTCGGGACTGATCTCGACGTACTCGGGCTCGCTGTGGCGCATGATCTTCTCCCTCCCTTCGCTCAGGCGCTTCCCGCGTCCGCCTGCCGGGCGCGGGAGCGGAATCGATCGAGCAGCTCCTGCTGCCTCTCCCGCACGCGGGCGAGGCTCTCTTCCTTCACGCTCTCGAAGCCGCGAATGCCCTCGGGCAGGCTCGCGATCTCCACGGCCAGCGTCTGGTTGTGGTCCCCGAGGGTCGCCAGCAGCTCGTCGAGCACGGCCCGGTACTCGCCCACCAGCGCTCGCTCGGCCCGGCGATGCGCCGTCCGGCCCGGGAGGTCGAGGGGCGTGCCGCGCAGGACCTTGAGGCGTGCGAGCCAGGGCAGCACGCGGAAGACCCAGGGCCCGAGCACCATCTTGCGGGTGCGCCCGGTGTCGGGATCCCGCCGGTCGAGAAAGCGGTCGAGCAGCGGGATGTGCGGCGGCGCCGCGTGCCACTCCAGGCGGTAGTCGCCCTCGAATTCGGCCTGCAGCTGACGCTCCAGGGAGCCGTCGGAGAGCAGGCGCGCGACCTCGTACTCGTCCTTGACGGCCATCAGCTTGAAGGCCGAGCGGGCCACCGCGTAGGCCAGCGCGCCGGCCTCGCCGCAGGTCTCGCGCTCCCGGGCCGCCACGCGCTCGACGAGCTCTCGGTAGCGCTGCGCGTAGCGGCCGCTCTGGTACTGGCGCAGCCGCCGGGCGCGGTCCTCGACGAGGGCCTCCAGGCTCGGCGCCGGCGGCGCGGCGCTCGCCTCGCTCGGTCCCGCCGCGCGCAGGGCCGCCTCCAGATCGTGCGCGGCGAGCCGACCCCAGGCGAAGGCCCGCAGGTTCGCCTCGAGGGCGCGGCCATTCAGGGCGATGGCCCGCTCCAGGGCCTCCCGCGAGACGGGGAGCCGACCGCGTTGCCAGGCGAAGCCCAGCAGCAGCGGATTGGTGAACAGGGCGTCGCCGAGCAAGCGGGTCGCCAGCTCGGTGGCGGGCAGGAAGCTGCAGGCCTCGGCGCCGGCTGCCGCGCGGATGGCGTCCTCCATGGCGCGGGAGGAGAGATCCAGGTCCGGATTCGAGGCGAAGTCGTGGGTCGGGGCCACGTGCAGGTTGACGACCGGCGTGCAGCGCCCCTTCGCCATCTTCGACAGGCTGTCGGCGCCGGCGGCGACGACGATGTCGCAGCCGATCACCAGGTCCGCCGCGCCGCTGGCGATGCGCGTGGCGTGCAGGTCTTCCGGAGCCCCGGCGATGCGCACGTGGCTGGTCACGGGGCCGTTCTTCTGGGCCAGGCCGGTGACGTCGAGGGCCGAGACTCCGCGCCCCTCCAGGTGGGCGGCCATGGCCAGCAGTGCGCCCACCGTGACGACTCCCGTGCCGCCGATGCCCGTGACCAGCACGTTCCACGGCGCCTCCAGCGCCGGCAGCTCGGGCTCGGGCAGGTCGGCGAAGAGCGTCTCCTCGCCGGTGTCGGTGCCTCCGCGCCGGCGCAGCCGGCCGCCCACCACGCTCACGAAGCTCGGGCAGTGGCCGCGCAGGCAGGAGTAGTCCTTGTTGCAGCTCGACTGATGGATGCGGCGCTTGCGCCCCAGCTGCGTCTCGACGGGCTCGATGGAGATGCAGTTCGACTGCGCGCTGCAGTCTCCGCAGCCCTCGCAGACGCCTTCGTGGATCACCACGCGCCGGTCGGGATCCGGGAAGGCGCCCCGCTTGCGCAGCCGGCGGGCCTCGGCCGCGCAGGTCTGGTCGTAGACGATGGCGCTGACCCCGGGCAGCTCCCGCAGCTCGCGCTGGAGGCCGTCCAGGCGATCCCGGTGGTGGACCCGACACCCGGGCGGGAGCCCCGCGTCTCCGCGGTACTTCTCGGGCTCGTTCGTGACCACCGCGATGCGGGCCACGCCCTCGGCGCGCAGCTGGCGGGCGATCTCCGGCACCGTGACCTCACCGGCCATCTCCTCGCCCTCGATGGGCTGTCCGCCGGTCATGGCCACGGCGCCGTTGGCGAGGATCTTGTAGGTGACGTTCACGCCGGCGGCGACCGCGGCCCGGATGGCCAGCAGGCCCGAGTGGAAGTAGGTGCCGTCGCCCATGTTCTGGAAGAGGTGCGGGGTCTCGGTGAAGGGCGCCTGACCGATCCAGTTGGCTCCCTCGCCGCCCATCTGCGTCACGGCCAGGGTGTTGCGGCCCGGCAGCCAGACGGCCATGCCGTGACAGCCGATGCCGCCCAGCGCCAGGCTGTCCTCCGGCACCACGGTCGAGCGGTTGTGGGGGCAGCCGGAGCAGAAGGCCGGCAGCCGCATCAGGGGGCTCGCGGGCGCTGCCCGGAGCGAGATCGGCGGCTGCAGGCGCTCCGCCTGGCGCGGCGCGCAGCGCCCCAGCCAGCGGCGCAGCGCCTCGGCCACCTGCGGCGGCGACAGCTCGCCCTCGGAGGCCAGCAGCGGGCTGCCGTCGACGTCGCGCTTGCCGGCCAGCCGCGGACGCGCCTCGGCGTTGAAGAGCAGGCGGGCCAGCTGGTCCTCGAGAACCGGTCGCTTCTCCTCGATCACCAGCAGCTCGGAGAGGCCCTCCGCGAAGCGCCCGATGCCCACCGGCTCCAGGGGCCAGGTCATGGCGACCTTGTAGATGCCCAGGCCCAGCTCCGCGGCGGCCGCCTCGTCGAGGCCCAGCTCGTCGAGAGCCTGACGCAGGTCGAGGTAGGCCTTGCCCGCGGTCACGATGCCCAGGCGCCGCTGCGGGGCGTCGAGGACCACGCGGTCGAGTCCGTTGGCCCGCACGAAGGCCTGGGCGGCCGGCAGGCGTTGCTGGTAGAGGCGCTGCTCGACCTGGAGCGGGAGGTTGGACCAGCCGATGTGCAGGCCCTCGGGCCGCTCGAAGTCCTCCGGCAGCTGCAGCCGGACGCGCTCGGCTCCGACCTCCACCGAGGCTCCGCTGTCCACCGTGTCGGTCAGGCACTTGAAGCCGACCCAGCAGCCCGCGTAGCGCGAGAGGGCGAAGCCGTAGAGGCCCAGGTCCAGATACTCCTGCACGTTGGCCGGGTTCAGCAGCGGGATGCCGCAGTGGATCAGGGCCTGCTCGCTCTGGTGCGCGATCGACGAGGACTTGGCGCCCGGGTCGTCGCCGGTCAGCGCCAGCACGCCGCCGGTCGGCGAGCTGCCCGCGTAGTTGGCGTGCTTCAGCGCGTCGCAGGAGCGGTCGACG
>CAZYOL010000031.1:8372-15714 GCA_964649065.1 uncultured Spirochaetales bacterium | reverse complement strand
GCGTCGACGAAGGCGAACTCGGACTGGTGCGCGGAGGGCGACGACTCGCAGGTGTGGGCGTCGCCCATCAGGGCGAGCACGCCGCCATGCTTCGAGGTGCCGGCGTGATTGGCGTGGCGGAAGACGTCGCCGGAGCGGTCGACGCCGGGGCCCTTGCCGTACCAGATGCCGAAGACGCCGTCGTAGCGGGGGCCCGGCAGCAGGTTCGCCTGCTGCGAGCCCCAGACCGCCGTGGCCGCCAGGTCTTCGTTCAGCCCGGGCTCGAAGCGGATCTGGTGGCGGTCGAGCTGCGCCTGCGCCTGCCACAGCGCCATGTCGTAGGTGCCGAGCGGAGAGCCCCGGTAGCCCGAGATGAAGCCCGCGGTGTCGAGTCCGGCGGCGCGGTCGCGTCGCTGCTGCTCCAGCGGCAGTCGGACCAGCGCCTGCACGCCCGTCAGGTAGACGCGACCGGACTCGCGCGTGTAGCGGTGCTCGAGCTCGTAGGCGGTGTCGAGGGCCGCCACGGCGGGCCTCCTGCTCTGCGGGGTCGCGCTCCCGCGCGAAGCTCCGATTGAAAGGCAGGTGAAACGTGTTTCAATGTCACGATAGCGAAGGCCGCCGTCCCGGCGCAGGCGCGCTCGCAGGAGGAGTCCCGTGGAGATCGGCGTGACCATCCACGCCACCGACCTGGCCATGAGCCCGGTCGAGCTGGCACGCGAGGCCGAGGCACGGGGCTTCTACAGCCTCTACGTCCCCGAGCACACGCACATTCCGACCCGCCGACGCACGCCGCCGCCCACCGGCGACGCGGAGCTCGCCGAGGAGTACAAGCGCAGCTACGACCCCTACGTGGCGCTCGCAGCCGCCGCCTCGGTGACCTCGCGCATCCGGCTCGGCACCGGTGTCGCGCTGGTGGCCCAGCACCATCCGATCACTCTGGCCAAGCAGATCGCCAGCCTCGACCGGCTCTCGGGCGGCCGCTTCGTGCTGGGGGTCGGCTACGGCTGGAACGTCGAGGAGATGGAGAGCCACGGCATCGACCCGAAGCGGCGCCGGGCGCTGGTGCGCGAGACGCTGCTGGCCATGCAGGAGCTGTGGTCGAAGGAGGTCGCCGGCTTCGAGGGCGAGCTGCTGCGCTTCGAGCCCTGCTGGCAGTGGCCGAAGCCGCTGCAGCAGCCGCGGCCCGTCACGCTGATCGGCGGCGCGCCGGGGCCCCGGCTCTTCGAGCAGATTGCCGAGCTCGCGGACGGCTGGATGCCGATCGGCGGAGCCGGCGTGCGCGAGGCGCTGCCGGAGCTGCGCGCGGCCCTGGAGCGCCGCGGCCGCGACGCCGCAGCGCTACGGGTCGTGCCCTTCGGCGTCCATCCCAGCGCGGCCAAGCTCGACTACTACCGGGAGATGAAGGTCAGCGAGGCGGTGCTGCGGCTGCCCTCCCAGCCGCGCGACCGGGTGCTGCCGGTGCTCGACGACTTCAGCCGCTACCTGTCCTGAGGCCTGGGTCGTCCTCGCCTTTTCGCCCGGCCCCGGATCACTTACAGTACGCGGCGTCTCGAAATTGGAGGAGCGGAGATGGGAATTCTCGAGGGACGCGCCGCCGTGGTGACCGGCGGGGGACGCGGCATCGGCCGCGGGCACTGCCTCCACCTGGCCGAGCAGGGCGCGGCGGTGGTCGTCAACGACATCGACGAAGGCGAGGCCAAGAAGGTCGTCGACGAGATCGCGGCCCAGGGCGGCAAGGCCTCCCCCAACTCCTCGGACATCGGCAGCCGCGAAGGCGCGGCCGCGCTCGTCTCCCAGTGCGTGGAGGAATTCGGCGCGATCCACGCCATCGTCAACAACGCGGGCAACGTGAAGGACCGCTCCTTTCTCAAGATGAGCGACGAGGACTTCGGCGGCGTGCTGCGGGTCCACGTGCACGGGACCTTCATGTGCAGCCAGGAGGCCGCCTTGCGCATGCGCGACCAGGGCACCGGCGGATCGATCGTCAACACGGTCTCCGCGGCGCACTTCGGCAACTTCGGCCAGAGCAACTACGCGGGCTCCAAGGGAGCCATTGCCTCCATGACCTACACCTGGGCCGTCGAGCTGGCCCGCTACGGCATTCGCGTGAACGCGATCAGCCCCTCCGGCACCACCCGCATGTCGGCCACGGCCAAGGTGGGCGGGAAGACGGTGGAGCTGCCCTTCATCGATCCGAACCAGAACGGCGCCTTCGTGGCCTTCCTGTGCAGCGACCACGCCGACTGGGTCACCGGCCAGATCTTCGGCTCCGGGGCCGACCGGGTGCAGATCCTCGAGCAGCCCAAGTACGGCACGGCCCTGTACCTGGAGCAGGGCGTCACCGTCGACGGCGTGCTCGCCCACTTCAAGAAGGTCTTCGGCACCCGCCTCGAGAACGTGGGCCTCATGAAGAAGCCCTATCCCTTCTACGACGGCGTCAAGCCCCAGGACGGCTAGGCGGTCGACAGGGAGGCTGCGCGGATGGAGCTCGAGACGCTGCTCTACCAGGTGGAGGGGGGGGTCGCCACCATCACCCTCCACCGACCCGAGCGACACAACGCCTTCACGCGTCGCATGGCCGGCGAGCTGCGCCAGGTGTGGCACGAGGTGAAGAAGGACGGGGCGGTGGTCTGCGCAATCGTCACCGGCTCCGGGGAGCGCGCCTTCTGCACCGGCATGGACGTGGCCGACGTAGCCGATGGCTCGGCGCGCAAGACCGTCGACGACGAGCGCGACGAGGTGCCCTGGTTTCACCTGACCGCCGTGCAGAATCGCTGCTGGAAGCCCGTCATCACGGCGGTGAACGGCATGGTCTGTGGCGGGGGCCTGCACTTCATCGCGGACAGCGACCTCATCGTCTGCGCCGAGCACGCCACCTTCTTCGACACCCACGTGAAGGTGGGTCTGATCGCGGGCCTGGAGCCCGTGGGCCTGGCCCGCCGCATTCCGCTGGAGGCGGTGCTGCGCATGGCGCTGCTGGGGGGATCGGAGCGGATGAGCGCGAGCCAGGCGCTGCAGCTCGGTCTGGTCGGTGAGGTGCTGCCCGCCGAAGAGGTGATGCCGCGCGCCCGGGAGCTGGCCGCGAAGCTGGCCGAGCACTCGCCCACGGCGCTGGCGCGCACCAAGCAGGCCATCTGGGAGAGCCTCGACAAGGGCCTGCACCAGGCCCTCGAGGACACCTGGGCCATGATCCAGGAGCACGGCCGGCACCCGGACCTGGAGGAGGGCGCCGCCGCCTTCGTCGAGAAGCGCAAGCCCCGCTGGGCGCCCTTCAGCGAGAGCTGAGGCCCCCTGGCTAGCCCTCGAAGGGCCCGCGGCCGAGCTGCTCGCGGATCGGGCGGAACTCGGGCTGCAGCATGGCGCGGCGCTGCCAGTTCGCCCCGTCGACGACCAGGGTGTGTCCGCTGAGGTAGGCGGCAAACGGCGAGGCCAGGTAGGTGGCGGCCCAGCCGAGCTCGCGCGGCTGTCCGACGCGCCCCGCCGGCGAGCGGCGATCCTCGGCCCGGCCCCGCTCCGGCACGCCGCGGATGTCCGCGGTCTCGTCCTCGTGCGGGAACAGGCCCGGGACCAGGCCGTTCACGCGGATGCCGTAGGGCGCCCACTCGACGGCCAGGGTCTCCGTCATGCTCTTCACGCCCGCCTTGGCCGCGGCCGAGTGCACGAAGCCGGGGCCGCCGGTCCAGGCGTAGGAGGCCCCGATGTTGACGATGGCGCCGGGCTTCCGGGCGGCGATGTGCCGGCGTCCGAACTCCCGCGAGCAGAAGAAGGTGCCGTTCAGCGTGATGTCGACCACGCTGCGCCAGCCGTTGGGCGAGAGGTCCTCCGCCGGCACCGGGAAGTTGCCGGCGGCGTTGTTGACCAGCACCGAGGGCAGATCCAGCTCCCGCTCGATCTGGTCGAAGGCGGCCGCGATCTGCTCGGGCTGCCGGATGTCGCAGGCGACCGCCGTGGCGAAGCCGCCCACCTTCTCGACGGCGGCGATGCCCGCCGCGCGGTGCTCCTCCGCGCGCGACAGGATCGCCACGCTGGCGCTCGCCCGCGCGAACTCCACCGCAATGGCCCGGCCCAGGCCGGTGCCTCCGCCCGTGACCACGACGGTCTGGCCGGCGAAGCAATCCGGGGGCACGGCGCACTCCCCCAGGTGCGGCGGATCGGGCAGTCCCATCCAGTTCTCCTCCTCTCGGTCGGCGCTGGGGCGCGTAGTGTAGTCTATGCTCTCGCGGAGACCGGATGAGCGAGCCCGACGAGAGCCCCGCCCCGATCGAGCCCCGCCTCGTCGAGTCTCGACTCGTCGAGACGGGCACGGAGCAGCTCCGCTGCCATGTGGAGGAGCGGGTTGCCGTCGTCACGCTGCAGCGACCAGAGGCGCGCAACGCGCTGACCCTGGAGCTCAAGCAGGCGCTGCTGCGCACCCTCGAGCAGCTGGCCGACGACGCGGAGGTCGGCTGCGTGCTGCTCACCGGAGCCGGCTCGGCCTTCTGCGCGGGGGGCGACACCAAGATGATGGCGCGCGACGGGCGGCCCCCCTCGGCCCAGGAGCGCCAGGCCCTGCTGCGTTGGGAGCACCGGATTCCCGCGCTGCTGCACCGCATGGGCAAGCCGACCCTGGCCGCCCTGCCCGGGCCGGCCGCCGGGGCCGGCTTCGCGCTCGCGCTGGCCTGCGACCTGCGCATCGCTGCCGAGACCGCCTTCGTGACGACGGCCTACGCGCGCCTGGGCCTCTCCGGCGACTACGGCGGGAGCTGGTTCCTGACGCGCCTGGTGGGTCCCGCGCGGGCGCGCGAGCTCTTCTTCACGGCGGAGCGCATCTCGGCGCGCGACTGCGAGCGGCTGGGCATCGTGAACCGCGTCGTGCCCGATGCGGAGCTCCCGAAGCAGGCCCTGGACTGGGCCCGGCGCATCGCCGCCCGGCCGCCGGTGGCCCTGCGCTCCATGAAGGACAACCTGAACCGCGCCCTGGTGCAGGACCTCGAGCCCTGCCTCGAGACCGAGGCCGAGCGCATGGTGCAGGGGGCGATGACGGAGGACTACCTGGAGGCCGTCCGTGCCTTCCAGGAGAAGCGCACGCCCCGCTTCCGGGGGCGTTGAGGGCCCTTCCGGGGGCGGAGAGAGCATGGGCAGCGACACGATTCGCCTCGACTACGACGGGCCGGTGGCCGTGATGACCAACAACCGGCCCCACAAGCACAACGCCGCCAACGACGAGATGGACCTGCGGCTCTGGGAATGCCTGGCCGAGCTGCATCGGCGCGAAGGTCTGCGCGCGATCGTCTGGCGCGGCGAGGGCAAGTCCTTCTCCTCGGGGCGCGACACCAGCGAGTTGGGCGTGCGCACGGAGGACATCAGCGATCTCGACTTCATCGAGCGCGGGCACCGCGGCACGCAGCAGTTCTTCACCATGCCGGTGCCGATCCTGGTGGCGCTGAAGGGCTGGGTGATCGGGGGCTCCTTCGAGCGCGCGCTGCTCTGCGATCTGCGGATCGCCGGCGAGAGCGCGAAGATGAGGCTGCCCGAGATCCTCCACGGCGTGGTTCCCGACAGCGGGGGAACGGCGCGGCTCTTCCAGATGGCGGGCCACGGCCTGGTGGCGGACCTGGCGCTCAGCGGCCGGGTGATGGACGCCGAGGAGGCACTGCGTCACGGAGTGGTGTCGCGCGTGGTGCCCGACGCCGAGCTCGACGAGACGGTGCTCGGCCTGGCCCACGAGATCGCCCGGCGGCCGGCCTTCTCGGTGAAGATGTTTCGGCGCACGCTCTCGCGCCTGGGCGACCCCCTGGTGAGGCGCTCGATCCAGGAGGAGGCCCTCACCCAGTCCCTGGTCTTCCAGTCCCGGGACTACGCCGAGATGAAGGCGGCCCACGCGGAGCAGCGAGAGCCCCGCTACCGCCAGCGTTGAGCGGCGCATGAGCGGCCGCTGGGCCCGGCTCTCGGCGGCCCTGCTCCTGCTGGCAGGGGGCCTGTGGTGGGCCTTCGGGAGCGGAGATCTCCCGGCGCCGCGCCACGTGATCCTGATCTCCCTCGACACGTTGCGCGCCGACCACCTCGGCCTCTACGGCTACGGGCGCGACACCAGCCCGCGGCTCGACGCCTTCGCGGAGCAGGCCGTCGTCTTCGATACGGCCCTGGCGCCGGCGGCCAGCACGCTGCCCTCCCAGACCTCCTTGATGACCTCGCTCTATCCGCCCCAGCACGGCTCGACGGCGGGTCGCGTGGCGCGGGAGGCGCGCTTCCCCACCCTGGCGGAGCTCCTGCGGGCGGCCGGCTTCCAGACGGCGGGCTTCGTCGACGGCGGCTTCCTCGACCGGGCCTACGGCCTCGGCCGGGGCTTCGAGACCTACGACGACGCCGGCGGTGGTTTCGCGCGGCTGATTCCGGCGGCCCAGGCCTGGATCCAGAGCCACCGGGACCGCTCCTTCTTCCTCTTCCTGCACAGCTACGACATCCACGCTCCCTATGCGCCGCCGGAGCCCTTCCGCTCGTACTTCGACGATCCGTCCTACCGCGGGCGCTTCGTGCCGAGCGTCGCGGCGCTGGAGGCGGCCTCGAGGGGACGGCTGCAGCTCTCGCCGGCGGAGCGGCGCCGTGCGGTCGACCGCTACGACGCTGGCATCCGCTACGCCGACGCCCGGCTCGGCGACTTCCTCGACTTCCTCGAGGACCCGCTCGGAATCCTGGACGAGACCCTCGTGCTCGTGACCTCGGACCACGGGGAGGAGCTGGGCGAGCACGGCAGCTACCTGCACTGGAGGGTGTACTACCAACCGAACCTGCGCGTGCCGCTGCTGCTGCGCCTGCCCGGCGGGCGGGGCTCCGCTCGCATCGCCGAGCCGGTGCAGACCGTCGACATCCTGCCGACCCTGCTGGAGCTGCTGGACCTGCCGCCCCTGGAGGCTGCGGAGGGCCGCAGCCTGGTGCCGCTGCTGCGGCGCCCCTCGGGTGGCCTCCGGGCGCGGTCGACCGGGACGGGCGAGGCGCGGTCCGCCCCGGCCTGGCCTCCGAATCCCGAGCTGCAGCCCTACCGCTCGGTCGTGCAGCAGGGCTATCAGCTTCGCCTCCACGTCGGGAGCGGCGAGGCCGAGCTCTTCGATCTGGCCCGCGACCCGATGGCGCTGCGGGACGTCGCCGCCGAGCAGCCGGAGCGGGTGCGGCGCCTGCGGGAGAGCTGGCGGCGCTGGGCTGCGGCCGAGGCCAGTCCGCCCCCCACCCGCCGCGTCGCGCCCGACGAGCTGAGCCGCGAGCGCCTGGATGTTGAGCTCTTGGCCGGTCAAGAAGGCCCAACCGATGTCGTCCCCGCGGCCGACGGCCTCGGCGATGACGTCGCGATTGGACTGGGCGTCCGCCGGCGTCTCCGCCGCGTCGATGC
>CAZYOL010000031.1:0-8362 GCA_964649065.1 uncultured Spirochaetales bacterium | reverse complement strand
CGAGCTGAGCCGCGAGCGCCTGCGGGCCCTGGGCTATCTGCAGTGATCGCGGCCGGCTCTCAGGGGGCGGCGTAGCCGAGGGCCTCGAGCTGGCGGCGCTCCTCCTCGTCGAGGCCGGGAGCCTCGGTCTCGCCCGCCGAGCGCAGATCCCTGCGGGCGCGCCGCTCGTCCTCCGCCAGGCCCTCGGCCACCCGGCTCTCGAGGCGGCGCGCCAGCTCGGGCCGCTCGGCGAAGAGGTTGTGCCGCTCGGCCGGGTCCGCGCGCAGATCGAAGAGCCGGCGTTCCTCGGCGAAGTACTTGTAGCGGTCGGTGCGCAGCACCGAGAAGATGTGGAGGTCGTCGCGCACCGGCCGATTGGCCTCGATGGCGGGCAGCAGGCTGCGTCCCTGGGCCTCGGGCGGCACCGGCAGCTCGAGGATCTCGAGCAGCGTGGGCATCAGGTCGACCATCGCCGCCAGCGGGTCCACCCGCCGCCCGGCGAAGGCCGAGTGCGGCAGCTTCATCACCAGGGGAATGCGCACGGTCTCCTCGTAGCCCCGGCCGTGCAGCACCGAGCCGTGCTCCCCGAACTGCTCCCCGTGATCGGAGGTCACCACCACCAGCGTCTCGTCGAAGAGGTCCTCGTTGTCGAGCCACAGCAGGAAGCTGCCCAGCGCGTCGTCGGCGTAGTTGATGCAGCCGTCGTAGAGATCGCGGACGTAGGCCAGCTCCTCGGGGCTCAGCCAGTCGTCCAGCGAGCTGCGACCCTGTGCGACGCCGCGGGCCACCCGTCCCAGCAGCCTGGAGGCGCAGAGACCGCGACGGCAGCCGTCGAAGTCGGGCCGGCTCTCCACGTAGCGGTGCGCGTAGTCGCCGGGGCAGTCGTAGGGCAGCTTGCGCTGCTCGGAGTGGACGTCGTAGGTGTGGAGGAAGAGGAAGAAGGGGCGCTGGCCCCGCTCGAGCCACGCGACGGCCTCGGGCAGGATGCGCGCGAAGTGGCCGCCCCGGTCGTCGTAGAGGTCGAAGCCCTGGTCGAAGCCGAAGCGGCCCCGCATCCAGCCCGAGTCCACGAAGGCCGCGGTGGCGTAGCCGGCCTGCGAGAGCTGCTCGGCCAGGGTGACGCGGTCGTCGTGGAGGCGCAGGCTGCCCCCCTGGATGGCCCGACCCCCGCTGCGTCCGCGCACGCCGTGGGTCATCGGGTGGAGCGAGGTCAGCATCGACATGTGCGAGGCGAGCGTGCCGCCGCCGCTGTGGAAGAAGCGCTCGAAGACCACGGCCTCCGCGGCCAGGCGCTCCAGCCGTGGGCTGGTCGGGCGCTCGTAGCCGTAGACGCTCAGGTGGTCGGCGCGCAGCGTGTCGATGGAGACCAGCAGCAGGTTGCAGCCGCGCCCCGAGCCGCCGTCGCAGGGCCTCGAGCAGCCACCCAGCAGCGCCAGTGCCAGTGCCAGCAGCAGCTGTCCTCGAGCCAGCGGGGCGCCCGCTGCAGCCGTGCTCATCGAGGCGTGGATCCTGGGTAGGGACCCGGGTCGGGACCTCCCGCCAGGCGCGCGTGGAACGCGAAGAGCTCCCGCAGCACCGCCTCGGGCGCCTCGAGCTGGGGATAGTGGCCGATGCCGGGCAGCAGCACGACGTCGGCCCCGGGCACCAGCTCCCGGTAGCGCTCGGCCATGTGGGCCCCGGAGACCGGGTCCGCGGCCCCGTCCACCAGACGCAGGGGAACGCTCGCCCGCTCGAGCGGGCCCACCCAGCGCGACCGGTGCTCGCGCCGCTCCTCCATGTAGCCCAGCAGTCGGGGGGCGACGCGCATGCCCCCGTCGCGTCGCACCAGCTCGAAGAGGTCGGCGAGCTCCTGATCCGAGGGGCGCGTCTCGGGGCCGAAGACCCGGCTGAAGCCGGCTGCGAAGCCGCGCTCGTTCACCAGCAATGCGAGCAGGGGGCCGAGCGGGCCCGCCAGCAGCTTCTGTCCCAGGAGCGCGCGGTGGGTCTCGGGAAAGAGACCGCCGTTCAGGAAGCAGATCGACGCGACCTCGAGCCCCGGCTCCCCGCTCTGGCGCCGCTCCTCGAAGCGCGCGAGGAGCTCCTGCGCCACCGTGTCGCCGTAGTCGTGGGCGAGGAGCTGCACGCGCCCGATGCCCAGCGCCTCCGCCAGCTCCTCCTGCAGCGTGGCCTGCTCCCGGATCGAGTAGCGATGCGACTTCGGCTTGGCGGAGAAGCCGAAGCCCAGCATGTCGGCTGCGATCACGCGGTGGCGCTCGACCAGGCTCGGCCACAGGGCGTGCCAGTCCCAGGAGGCGGTCGGGAAGCCGTGCAGGCACAGGAGCGGCGGACCGCTGCCCTCGTCCCGGTAGAAGATCGGGTGGTCGCGGAAGCCAAAGCGCTCGCCGGCCTCGCGCCAGGCGCGGAATGCCTCGCTGGGGGCGCCCGGCATCGCTCCAGGGTAGCTCCGCGGCGTCGCGCCCGGACAGCGCTCAGGGCGCGTCGGTCTCGGCGGCTCCCTGGGCCAGCTCCGGGGCCTCGTCTCGGGACGCGGCCACGATCCGCGCGATGGCGAGCAGCACCACGGCGCCTCCCAGCAGCTGCCCCGGGCCGAGGGCCTCGCCGAGCCACACGGCGGCACCGAGCACCGCGATCACCGGGACGGCCAGCAGCATCATCGATACCGCGAAGGCCGAGGTGTGGGCGTGGGCCCAGTTCACCAGGAAGTGGCCCAGCGTACCCGGGAAGACGGCCAGTCCGAAGAGCAGCAGCCACTCCCAGGAGCGCGGCGCGGCGAGGTCCTGGGCCGTGGCGAGCGCCACGCCAGCGACCCACAGCCCCGACACGGTGGTCATGCCGACCACGTAGTCCCAGGCGGCCAGGTCGCTGCGGTAGTGCTTCGAGACCAGGATGTAGGCGGTAAAGGCCAGCAGATTGGCGGCCGCCAGGCCGTCGCCCAAGAGGCTCGAGCCCGGCGCACCACGACCCTGGAGCACGAAGAAGCAGGTGGCGCCGAAGGCGACCGCGCACCAGAGCGCGCTGCGCAGCGAGGCGCGCTCGGAGAATAGCGAGCCGGCCACCAGCAGGATCAGCGCCGGCTGCAGCGCGCCCACCAGCGTCACGTTGGCAATCGTCGTGAGCTTGACGCTGCTGAAGAAGAGCAGCTGGTGCAGCGCGAAGAGGCTGCCGCCGGCCAGGCAGGCCCGCAGCCAGCGGCCGTCGAGGCGGGAGCGCAGGCCCCCGTCGAGGGCGGGCGCCAGCCAGAGCAGCGGGATCGCGAGCCACAGCCGGTAGAAGGAGGTCACGATGCCGGTCGCGTCCACCGTCTTGATGGCGACGCTGCTGAAGCCCCACATCAGTACGGCGGCCGCGACCGCCAGCGCCGCTCTCGTCGTGTGCCGGCTCGACACCGGCGTGGGGGTGGTCGGGGAGGCACCCACGAGCCGCGTCTAGGGGCGCAGGCTGTAGCGACGGGGGGCGCGCGGCTGGCGCAGCTCGGTCTGGATCTCCTCGATCCAGGCGCACAGCCGCGGCCGGGTCTCGCGCGGGTCGATCAGGTCGTGCACGCCGAAGTCCTCGGCGCGCGGGAAGGCCGACTGGGCGGCCGCCATCTCCTGCTCCAGCTCGCGGCGGCGCGCCTCCGGATCGGGCGCCTGCTCGATCTCCCGGCGGTAGGCCAGGGCGACGCCGGTCTCCACGTCGAGGGCTCCGATGCGGGCCGAGGGCCAGGCAAAGACGCTGGCCACCGGTCCCAGGTGGATGCCGGCCGCCACGCCATGGGCGCGTCGCAGCAGGATGGCCGCCCAGGGCACCTGGGTCTGCTGGACCGCGAACATCGCCGCCATGCCGTGGCGGATGGTCGCGGCGGCCTCGGCCTCGGGGCCGATGGCGAAGCCGGGCTCGTCCACGAAGGAGACGATCGGGAGCGAGAAGGCGTCGCAGCGCTCGACGAAGCGCCGCACCTTCTGGGCGCTGTCGGCGGTCATGCAGCCGCCCTGGTGGTAGCAGTCGTTGGCGAGCACTCCGACCGGCTGACCTGCGACCCTGGCCAGGCCGGTCACCATGGAGCGACCGAAGAGGGGCGTCAGCTCGAAGAAGGAGTCGCGGTCGAGCACGTGCTGCAGGATGCGACGCACCTTGTAGGCGCGGCGCGGCTCGCGGGGGACGCTCTCGAGCAGCGCCTCTTCGCGGCGTTCCGCCGGGTCGTCGGGGGCGACGCGCGGGGCTGTCTCCGACAGGTTGGCGGGCAGGAAGGAGAGGAAGCGGCGCACCTGGGCCAGCAGCTCGAGCTCGTCGTCGGCCACGTTGTCGACGACGCCGCTGCGCAGATGCACCTCGGCCCCGCCGAGCGCTGCCTTGCTGAGCTTCTGCCCGGTCGCGCGCTCCACCAGCAGCGGCCCGCCGGTCAGCACCTGCGCCGTCTCGCGCGTCATGATCGAGAAGTGGGAGGCCACCAGGCGCGCAGCGGGATAGCCCGCCACCGGCCCCAGGGCCGCGCAGACTACGGGGACACTGGCCAGGGCCTCCATCGCCAGCTGGTTGAGGGGCGAGGGCGAGGTGAAGTCGTAGCCGGAGCGGCCGCGCACGCCCGTGGCGCCCGCCACCGAGGCGCCGCCGCCCTCCAGCAGCCGCACCAGGGGCAGCCTGCGCCGGATCGCCAGCTGGTCGGCGAAGAGCCCCTTCTTGAGTGCGGCCGGGGAGTAGGCCGCCCCGCGCACCGTGAAGTCGTCCCCCGCCACGACGCAGGCACGCCCGTCGATGCGGGCCAGGCCGACCACCAGGCTCGACGGGCTGAAGCCCCCGTCCGGCTCGGCGGCTCCGGCCGTGCCGCCCACCTCTTCGAAGCTCTGCTTGTCGACCAGTGCCTCGATGCGCTCGCGCACCGTGAGTCGACCGCGGGCGTGCTGGGCCCGAGCGGCCTCGCCGCCGCCCCGGTCGAGGGCCGCGCGGCGGCGCCGCTCGATCTCCTCGACCTCGGGCTTCCAGCTCACGCGGCGAGGATACCCCTCGGCAGGAAGCGCTCCAGGATCTCGCGCGCCCGTCTCTCCCACGTGTAGGCTTCGACGTCACGCCGGGCCTGCGAGGCCAAGGCCTCGGCGAGGGCCCGATCGATGACGAGCTCGCGCACGCCCTGCGCCAGCGCCGCGGCCGAGTCGGGCTCGACCAGGCGGGCGTTCTCGCCGTCGCGCAGCAGGCCCTCGAAGGCGGGAATGCGCGAGGCCAGCACCGGCCGCCGCGAGGCCATGTACTCGAAGAGCTTGAGCGGGGAGGTGGTGCGCGCGTCGGGGGCGCGCGCCGAGTGGGGCAGCAGCAGCACGTCCGCCGCCGCCAGCAGCATGGGGATGCGCGCGTTCGGCAGGAAGGGCTCGAGGCGCAGGTTGTCGATGTCCCGCGCCCGCTGCCCCAGGGCCTCGCGATCTTCGGGCGTTCCGCCCACCAGCAGGAAGCGGATCTCGGGCGCCCGGCGCGCCGCCTCGAGCAGCAGCGGCGCGCCCTTGTGCTCGTAGAGGTGGCCGCAGTAGACGGCCAGCGCCGCCTGCGGATCGAGGCCCAGCTCGCGCCGCGCCCGGTCGCGCTCCGGGGCGGCGTCGAAGGGCTTCGGGTCGACCGCGTCCGGCCAGGCCAGGAGCTTCTCGTCCGGGATGCCCAGGGCGGCGAAGCGCTCGCGCAGCTCCTCGTGGAGCGTCACGAGCCCGAGGAAGGCCGGGCCACCGGCGCGTGCGGCGAGGCGCGCCAGCGGCTCCTCCCGGTGCGCCCCCTGCTTCGGATCGGCGTGGGTCTCGAGCAGCGTCGGCAGGCCGTGCTCGACGCAGGCCGCCGCCGCGCGCAGCGAGCGGGAGTAGACCAGGTCGGGGCGCCGCGCGCGGGCGTAGGCCACCGCCAGGCGCTCGAAGCGCGGGTGTGCGACCCGGCCGAGCAGCCGCTCGGGGTGCCGCCAGTACACCGGGAGCCGCACCACCCGGAAGCGCAGGTCGATGCCGTACCAGCTCTCGAGGTCGAGGCGCCGCAGCGGGCCCGGCCAGACGCTGCCCGCCGTCACCAGCTCCAGGGAGGCGACCTGGCCGGCCAGCGCCTGGGCCATCTTCATCGACTGGAAGGAGTGGGCCCAGCGGGAGGGGACGGTGCCGTGGGAGAGATAGAGCAGCCTCACGCCGACTCCGCGTAGCCGAAGCGCGTCAGCGCCTCGCCGCAACGACTCGCCACCGCGAGGCGCCGCTCCGGGCTCAGGCGGGCGATCTGATTGGCGTTGGCGTCGCGGCGCACGTAGTGGGGGAGCTCGTCCCAGCGGATCCAGCGCAGCTCCTTCCTGGCCGGCCCGCGGCGCACGCCGTCTGCGTCGGCCACCGGCTTGAGCTCCAGGCGCAGCCGCTCCACGCGAGCCGGATCGAGGCCGCAGAGGTCGTAGAGGCGCTTCACGCCCTCGCCCGGCGCCTCGACCAGGTCCTCGTAGCGGAGCACGTGGAAGCGCTCGAGGGCCTCGGCGTCGGCGGCGATGGCGCTGCAGCCCAGCTGGTAGCGGCGGGCCGCCTCCTCGAGCCGAAGGCCCCGCTCGGCCTGGCCCTCGCAGACCGCGTAGCCATTCCGCACCAGGGCCAGGAAGGTGGCGTCGGGGAAGGCCCCGGCGAAGGCCCTGGAGGCGAGGATCAGCCCGTCGACGTTCTTGCACAGCAGCCGGGCCGCGGCGATCTCGCTGCGGCGGTACGCCAGGCCCGGCGCGCGCCAGCGGTTCTGCCCCTCGCCCCGAGCCCGCAGCTTCTCGGCGTACAGGATCCGATCGATCCAGTAGCGCGACGGCGGCCGGAAGGGCGGGCGGGGCGTGAAGCGGCCCGGGTCGAAGACGTCGCCCTCGAGCCAGCGCAGCGGCCGGTAGCGCAGGCGCTTGGCCCAGCGCACGGCTGGCGCCTCGCCCGGCTTGCCGAGGAAGACCTCGTGGGTCTCGCCGCGCGGGCCGCAGACCTCCGGGTGGCTGCGCAGCCAGTTGAGCAGCAGGTTGGTCCCGCCCCGGCTGAAGCCCAGCAGGAAGATCGGCCTCGCGTTGCGCACGCACGCCCCCCACCGATGCATCGGCGGAAGGCGGCCCGGGGCTTAGGTGGGGATCTGGAGGGCCTTCGGGAGCTCGCCCACCAGCAGCGCCTGCTCCTCCACGCGCCGGGCGATGCGCCAGCCCTCCGCCGTGCGGACGAATTCGTCCACGTAGTGGGCGTAGACGGTGAAGACGTGGGAGCTGCCGTCCGGGTTCGGGAAGCCCATCGGGTTCACCACGTAGGTGCGGCCGTGGCCGGTATCGCCCGCGAGCTCGAGGGTGGTGTTTCCGATGAAGTGCATCATCTGGCTGAAGGGCGCGAGGGCCTTCTCGAGCCAGGCCCGCACCTCCGGGTAGGGCCCCGCCACGCCGCCCGAGCTGGTGTAGTCGACGTGGGCGTCGGTCGTGAAGCAGGTGTCGAGCAGCGCGTAGTCCCGGGTGTCGATGGCCCGCGTGTAGCGGATCAGCAGATCCTGGATCTCCAGGCGGTCGGAGATCTGCTCGAGGGAGAGGGGCATGCCGTCCTCCTGGCTCCTTCAGCGCTGCACGACCACGGAGGAGCCGTGGCCGAAGAGCCCCTGGTTGACCGAGACGCCCACGCGAGCGCCCTCGACCTGGCGTCCACCCGCCTGGCCCCGCAGCTGCCAGCTGAGCTCGCAGACCTGGGCGATGGCCTGGGCCGGCACCGCCTCGCCGAAGGCGCCCAGGCCGCCGCTCGGGTTCACCGGGCAGCGCCCGCCCAGGGAGGTGACCCCCTGCCGCAGCAGCTTCTCCGCCTCGCCCGGCTTGCACAGACCGATGTTCTCGTACCAGTCGAGCTCGAGCGCCGAGGAGAGATCGTAGACCTCGGCCAGGTTCAGGTCCTCTGGGCCGATGCCCGCCTGCTCGTAGGCCGCCTTGGTGATCGAGTCGCGGAAGGAGGTGTCGGGCACGGGCGCAGCGGCGGCCGAGTCGGTCGCGAAGTTCGGCATCTCGATCACGGTGTTCGGGTAGCGCGGCGTCACCGTCGAGACACCGCGGATGCGCACCGGATCCGTGCTGTGGCGACGCGCGTAGTCCATGCTCGAGAGCACCAGGGCCGCGCCGCCGTCGCTGGTGGCACAGATCATCAGCAGCGTCAGCGGGTCCGAGACCACCGGGGAGGCCAGCACCTCCTCCAGGGTGAAGACTTTCTGGTAGCGGGCCTTCGGGTTGGCGGCGCCGGCGCGGCTGTTCTTCACCTTCACCTGGGCGAAGTCCTCGACGGTCGCGCCGAAGCTCTCCATGCGCCGCCGGGCGTAGAGGCCGAAGTAGACCGGGTTCGTGGCGCCCAGCAGGCGGAAGCGCAGCCAGTCCGGATCGTTGCTGCTCTCGCCCTTCTGGGGAGCCAGGAAGCCCTTGGGC
>CAZYOL010000030.1:0-29117 GCA_964649065.1 uncultured Spirochaetales bacterium | reverse complement strand
CCTGGTGGCCCGGGCGGCCGGGGCCGGTCAGCCCGGGGCGGCCGATCACGTCGCGGGCCAGGCCCTGCTGCTGGCGGCGGGCGCCGCGCTGGTGGTGGCGGCCCTGGGCACCGGCCTGCCCGAGTGGCTCTTCTCGCTGCCGGGGCCCGATCCCTCCTTCGCGGCCGACGGCGTCGCCTACCTGCGTCTCGTCTTCCTGCTGGCCTTCGGCATCTTCGCCACCCAGCTCTTCCAGGGCCTCCTCAGCGGGGCCGGCGACACGACGACACCCCTGGGCGTCACCCTGGTGCAGCTCGGCGTGGCCCTCTTCGCCGAGTGGGTGCTGATCTTCGGCCAGCTGGGGGCCCCGGCCCTCGGCGTTCGGGGCGCCGCCCTGGGCACGGCCATCGGGCACGCCGCGGGCCTGGTGCTGGCGGGCCAGGTGCTGGTCCGTGGCGGCAGCCGCGTCCGCCTGCGGCGCGAGCACCTGCTGCCGGACGGCGCGGTGCTGCGGCGCATCGCCGCGCTCTCCTGGCCCCCCGCCCTGCAGCTGGTGGGGGCCCTGCTGGTGAACTTCGCCTTCCTGCGCCTGGCCGGCCGCTTCGGGGCCGAGGTGCAGACGGCGCTGGCCGTGGGCCTGCGCCTGTCGATGATCGCCCCGGCGGTCTGCTTCCCGATCGCGGGTGCCTGCGCGACGCTGGTGGGCCAGGCCCTGGGGGCAGGCGACCCGGCCCGCGCCTGGCGCTGCGTCCGGGTCGGCCTCTGGGTGCATGCGCCCATCATGTGGAGCTTCGCGGCCGGCGTCTTCGCCTTCCGCGGGACCATCATGGCGAGCTTCAGCGACGACCCGGAGGTGATCCGCATCGGCTCCGAGTACCTGCTCTTCACCTCGGGCTCCTTCGTGCTCTGGGCCTTCTACTTCGTCTTCCTGCGCTCGCTGCAGGGCGCCGGCGACGTGCTGGTGCCGATGATCGTGTCGCTGGTCACGAGCTGCGGCATCGCCATCCCCGGCGCCTACCTGCTGGCCCTCGACGCGGGCTGGGGGCCGCGCGGCATCTGGGTGGCGTCGCTGCTGTCCAGCGCCGTCTCCACCGGCGCCACCGGAGCCTGGCTGGCCACCGGGCGCTGGACGCGGCGTGCGCCACACTCCGGGCCCCCCGCGGAGAGCTGATGCGCTACCGACTCCTGGGCCTCGACCTCGACGGCACCGCGCTCGACCCGAGCGGTGCCCTCTCGGACGAGGTGCGCCAGGCCGTCCGCGAGGCGCGCCGGCGCGGCCTGCAGGTGGTGCTCTGCACCGGCCGCCGGCGCCGCACCGCGCTGCCGGTGGCCCAGGAGCTCCAGGCCGAGGGGGAGATCGTCCTGCACAACGGCGCCGTGGTGAAAGAGCTGGCCTGCGGCACCACGCTGCGCAACGCCTACCTCGCGCCCGAGCTCTACGGGGCGCTGATGGCGGTGGTCTGGCCCGAGGCCTCGCCGCTGGTCTACGTGGACGACCCCGCGGCCGAGGTGGACATCCTGATCGACGGCCGCGAGCCCCATGCCTATCAGGGGGAGTACCTGGCCGACCACGGCAGCTCGAGCCGGGTGGTCACCGCGCTCGGGGCACGAGCCCCCTACCCCGTCGTGATGGTGAGCCTGATGGGAGATCCGGCGTCGCTTCGGCGCATCGAGGAGCGGGTGGGGCGGGCGCTGCCGGGCCGGGTGGCCACCCGCTCGATCGAGAACAAGAACTACCGGGGACGCATCCTCGAGCTCTTCGCGCCGGGCGAGGACAAGTGGACGGCGCTGCGCTGGGTCGGCGAGCGCCGCGGCATTCCGCCCGAGGCGATCGCCGCCGTCGGCGACGACAGCAACGACGCCCCCATGCTGGCCGGAGCCGGCCTCGGGATCGCCATGGGAAACGCCGTCCCCGCGGCCCTGGCCGCCGCGGATCGGGTGGTGGCCTCCAACGCCGCGGCCGGCGCGGTCGAGGCCATCGAGTGGGTGCTTCGGGGCTGAAGCCGCGGCCCGCAACCGGGGGCCGCGCACGGAATCCAAACTCGACGGGAGGAGCGCCATGAGCCGAGTCCGTGGAGACGAGTCCGCAGCCCTGGAGGTGGAGCGCGCGGTGGCGGAGCGCTACAGCGCCGCCGCCCTGCGGCGGGAGGAGGCCCTCTGCTGCCCCGTCGACTACGACGCAGGCCTCCTGGAGGCCATCCCGGAGGAGGTTCTGGAGCGCGACTACGGCTGCGGAGACCCCTCGCGATACGTGCGTCCCGGCGACACCGTGCTCGACCTGGGCAGCGGCAGCGGCAAGATCGCCTTCATCGCCTCCCAGGTGACCGGAGCCCAGGGGCGCATCGTGGGCGTGGACGCGAATCCGGAGATGCTGGCGCTGGCGCGGCGCGCGGCCTCGGTGGTCGCCGCGCGGGTCGGCTACGCCAACGCCGAGTTCCGGCGCGGCCGCATCCAGGATCTGGGCCTCGACCTCGACCTGCTGGACGCCTGGCTGGCGGCCCACCCGCTGAGGAGCGCGGCCGAGCTGGGTGCCTTCGAGGAGGCCTGCGACCGGCTGCGGCGCGAGGCGCCGCTGGTGCCGGACGCCAGCGTCGACCTGGTGGTCTCGAACTGCGTGCTCAATCTGGTGCGGCCGGCGGCCAAGGCCCAGCTGCTGCGCGAGATCCGCCGCGTGCTGCGGCCCGGGGGGCGCATCGCCATCTCCGACATCGTGAGCGATGGCCCGGTTCCGCAGCAGCTTCGCGACGACCCGGAGCTCTGGAGCGGCTGCGTGTCGGGGGCCTTCGAGGAGCAGGCGCTGCTGCGCGACCTCGAAGCAGTCGGCCTGCGGGAGGTCTCGGTGGACAGCCGGGCGCCGACACCGTTTCGGGTGATCGACGGGCTGCAGTTCACGTCGGTGACCGTGGTCGGCGCGCTGCCCGACGCCGAGGGCCGCCTCGGCGGGGCGGCCGGGGGCTGCTGCGGCGCCTGAGGCCGCCCGCTAGAGCCGCACCGGGTAGAGGGCGTCGAGGGCCAGGCCCAGGACCAGCAGCAGGCCGGCCCAACGCGTGAAGCGGAAGGCCCAGGCCACGTACCAGAGCGGCCAGATCGGATAGCCCGGCGGCGGCTCCGCGGGACGCGGCTGCCCGTAGACGCGCAGGGTCTGGATCAGCTGCGGCAGCGAGGCGAAGACGAGCAGCGTCCAGATGCCGATCGTGCCCACCAGCACCAGGCAGAGCACCGCCACGAAGAAGGCCAGGAAGAGCTCCTGGGTGAGGAAGAGGGCCCGCTCGCGTCCCAGCATCACGGGCAGCGTGCGGATGCCCTTCTGCTCGTCGACCTCGAGCTTGTCGACGTGCTTGCCCATCAGCACGGCGGTCACCAGGATGGCGTAGGGCAGGCTCGCCACCAGCACCCAGGGCTCCAAGCGACCGGTGGTGACATAGAAGGTGCCGCCGATCATCAACGGCCCCCATACCACGAAGACCCCGGGCTCGCCGAGGCCCCGGTGCTTGAGGCGCAGGGGGGGCGCCACGTAGAAGACGCTGATGAAGAGGCCGAGCAAGGCGAAGACCAGCACCGGCCAGCCGCGCTCGCCCCAGAGGTAGAGCAGGATGGCGAGATCCAGCAGGTTCGCGACGGCGATGGCCAGCAGCAGGCCGGTCTTCGAGATCAGGCCGGAGAGCACCGGGTGCGGGGCGTACTGGGCGCGCACGTAGCTCTGGTCGTCGACCCCACCCTCGAGGTCGAAGTAGTCGTTGATCATGTTGTTGGCCGCGTGGGCCAGCAGCAGGCCCAGCAGGGCCATGGCGAAGTGGAGCCAGCTGGCGACCGGAGCCGAGGCCGCCAGCAGGCCGCCGATCACCGCGGAGGTGAGGGTCATCGGGAAGACGCTGGCCCGCGTGATCAGCAGCCAGCGCGAGATCGGGTCGAGCGGCCGGTCCGGCGCCAGGTTCTGGGTGCGCAGCACCTGGCTCCAGCTCTCGAGGCTCGTTCGCAGGGCGGTGAAGGCAGTGCTCGGCATGGGCGGCCCGTGGACGGGACGCTAGCCGATTCGGCCTCGACCTTCTGCCCGCGGCTAGCGCTGGGCCGGCCGGTTGTCCTCGTGCTCGAGATCCGAGAGCGAGTAGCCGCGCTCCAGCAGCTCCTCGAGCCAGTCCGGCCGCGGTCCGCGGCCGTACCAGGTCTGGGAGGGGTTCTCCGGATTGCGGTACTTCGGCCCCTCGCCCTCGCGGATGCGCCGCGCCTCGCGGGCCAGGCGGCGGCCCTGGGCGCGGCGGGCCGCCATCTCGGCGCGGACCGCGCGGAGCAGCTGGCTCAGCTGCGCGTCGTTCAGCAGGCTGAAGTCGATTCCCTTGATCTCTTCCATGGCGTGCGCCTCGAGGCTCTGTGCCTCCTCGGGGTGCATCGCCCGCCCGCCGCCCGCCCCGCGTGACCGGCGTCACCTGTCCCGACCCCGACCCGGCGAGGGCACCCGACGGATGCGAGGGGAGACTAGTCCGAGAGGGGAGCCACGAAGGCCGAGGCGTACTGCTCGAGCGCGGCCCGCTTGGCCTCCACCGTGCTGCCCGGGCCCAGGCTGTAGGCCAGCGGGTAGGAGATCAGCGAGCCGACGCCCTGGTCCTCCAGGCGCCGGAGCCCGTCGAGGCTGGGCGGCTCCGTCACGGCGGCGACGAAATCGAAGGCCTCGGCCTCGCGCCCCGCCTCGCGCCGCAGCCGGGCCAGCTCCGCGACGAGGCCCGGGATCTCTTCCGGCGCGTTGCCGGCGCCGATCCAGCCGTCGCCCAGCACGGCCGCGCGGCGCAGGGCCGCCGGGCTGCCGCCTCCCACGTAGACGGGAATCGGCGCGGGCGGCGCCGGGCTCACGGCCAGGGGGGCGAAGTCGTAGTGCTCGCCGTGGTGCTCCACCAGGCCGCCGCGCCAGAGCGCGCGCCAGATGCCGATCGACTCGTCGAGGCGGCGTCCGCGGCTGCCGAAGTCGCGGCCGAGCTGCTCGTACTCCTCGCGCACCCAGCCCACGCCCACGCCCAGGCCCACGCGTCCGCCCGAGATCACGGCCGCCGTCGCCAGCGCCTTGGCCACCTCCACCGGGTGCCGCAGCGGGGCCAGGTACACGGCGGTGTTGAAGTGCAGGCGCGTCGTGACCGCGGCCATGGCGCAGATGGCGGCCCAGGGCTCCGGGAACTCGGTGTCGGGGCCGAAGGGGGGCTTGCCGTCGGGCGAGTAGGGGTAGGAGCTCTCGATCCGGCCCGGTACGCAGACGTGGTCCGAGAGCAGCACGCCGTGGAAGCCCAGCTCCTCGACGATGGGCGCCAGCGCGACCAGCTGCTCGGTCTCGGTGAAGGAGAGGGCCTGCCAGAAGCGCACCGACTACTCCTCGACGAAGCGGTTCTCGGCCGCCCCGGTCAGCACGTTCTTCAGCACCTTGCCGGTGGCGTTGCGGGGCAGCGGCTCGCGGCGCAGCTCCCAGTGGGCGGGCACCTTGAAGTAGGCCAGGCGCGCGGCCACGTGCTCGCGCAGGGCCTCGGGGTCCGGCTCGGCGCCCTCGACGGGCACCACGATGGCCTTGACCTCCTGGCCGAGCTCCGGGTGCTCGACTCCCACCACCGCCGCCTCGGCCACGCCGGGGTGGGCCTCCAGGCAGTGCTCGATCTCGACCGGGTAGACGTTCTCGGCACCGCGCAGGATCAGATCGCGCTTGCGCGACTCGATGAAGAGCCGGCCCTCCTCGAGGCGGCCGATGTCGCCGGTGCGCAGCCAGCGTCCGGGCAGCAGCGTCTCGGCAGTGGCCTCGGGGTTGCGCCAGTACTCCTTCATGTTGAGGGGGCTGCGCAGGTGGATCTCCCCCTCCTGGCCCTCGGGCAGCGCGCGCCCCTCGGCGTCGCGGATCTCCACCTCGATGGTCGGCAGCGGGCGCCCGACGGAGCCCGGGAAGCGCTCGAGCTCGTCTCCCGCGTTGAGGGTCGCCAGCGCGGTCGACTCGGTGAGGCCGTAGCCCACGCCCATCTGGGCCCGGATGTTGGGGAAGACCTCGCGCATGCGCTCCTGGAGCTCCCGGCTGATCGGCGCGCCGCCCGAGCCCACGTTCTTGAGGCTCGACAGGTCGTAGCGACCGACGTCCGGGTGGTAGACCGTCCGGTAGATCATCGTGCCCATCGGACCCCAGTTCGTCACCTGCTCGCGCTCGATGATCTGCATGACCTTCACCGGGTCGAAGCGCCCGGTGGTGAGGACGGTCTTGACGCCGGTGGCCAGCAGCGTGACGGCCCCCGCGTAGAGGCCCGAGACGTGGAAGAAGGGCGTGTTCACCAGCGCGCAGTTCTTTGCGCCGAAGGCCGAGGCGCCGCCGCCGCGGCTGGCGTTCCACATCATCGAGCGCACGCCGTGGTAGATCTGGATCCGACACAGGGCGATGATGTTGCGGTGGGTGTTGACGGCGCCCTTGGGCCGGCCGGTGGTGCCGCTGGTATAGAGGATCGTGGCCGCGTCGTCCTCGTCGATCTCCACCTCGGGCAGCGCCGCCTCGAGATCGTGCTGCCAGAGCTTTTCGAAGTCCGACTCGATCTCGACGACCGGCAGAGAGAGCGACTGCCGCTCCACGCGGGCCAGCCGCTTGCGATCTCCGATCAGCACCCGGGGCTCGCTGTCCGCCAGCCCGTAGAGGATCTCCTCGCCGGCCCACCAGCCGTTCATGCCGACGGGGATGGCGCCGAGCGCCAGAGAGCCCCAGAAGGCCAGGATCCACTCGGGGCAGTTGGCGGCGAGGATCGCGACCCGGTCGCCCTTGGCGACGCCGAAGCCCTCCGAGAGGCCCCGGGCGACGGAGGCGACGACGCGCGCGTGCTCGGCGAAGCTGATGCGCCGACCGTCGTCGCAGACGATGTACTCGGCGTCCCCGTGGTCGGCCGACTTCGCGAGGATGGCGCTCAGGTTCGGCTCGCGCTCCGCGAAGACGGACATGCGCGAGCCGAGCACCTCCTCCTCGATCACCTCGAAGGGGCCACCGGGGCCGGTGAGCTGGGCCTCGATCTCCTGTAGGCTTCTCATGGGGCTCTCCACGCGCCGAGCCGGCCCGGCGCCGCCCCCATTCTCTCACAAGGCTGGAACGCGTTCTAGCTCGCAGCGACGCGCGCGCTGGCGCAGCTGCTCGCAGTACCGGCGCGGCGGGAAGAAGGCCAGCGCCCAGCAGACGCTGAGGCTCATCCCGGCCAGGGCGATGCCCAGGATGGGCACGGGGTGCGAGACGACGCGGATGCCCAGGGCCAACGAGGCCCCCGTGGTGAGGATGCCGGCCACCGCGGCCAGCGAGCCGATGGCCCAGAGCAGGAAGCGGTTGGAGACCACCGGATCGGCCATGCCGAGGGCGACCCGACGCCGCAGCTTGCTGCGGTAGAGCGCCGCCTCCACGCCGGTCCAGGCCAGGCCCGCGGCGAAGCAGCCCATGATCAGCAGGGACCAGTGTGCGCTCACGACCCGGTCCTGCTCCCAGGCGGCGACCCGGGTGACGAAGGTTCCGACCACGCCCAGGGAGGCCGCGACACCCGCTCCGGCCACCGCGAGCCAGGCCCAGGCGCTGCGCGGGTGGAAGACCCGGGCGGTGAAGGCGTAGAGGCACATCGCGAAGCCCACGACGGGCACCAGGCCGGCGGCGTAGAGCCCGTGCTGTAGCTCCGGGCTGCCGAGCTTCAGGCCCAGGCTGAGGGCCAGGGCCGGCAGCGTCACGACCGTGAGGGAGCAGAGGCCGGCGCCCAGCAGGATCTCCGGGAGCCCCCCGCCTCGCAGGCCGAGGAAGAGCAAGCGGAAGCCCACCAGGGTCCCCACCCCCAGGAAGCAGGCTCCGGCGAGCGCGGCCAGGAGCATCACGAGCTGCCCTCCTCTTCACTCCCTGGTGTAGATATCGGTGGCTCCGGAGGGCGCCTTGAGCGGCTCAGTCGCGGAGCAGCAGGCTCACCGCGCAGACGCTGCCGCCGCCGACCAGGTGCGCGAGGGCGACGCGGGCCTCCGGCACCTGCCGCGGCCCCGCCTCGCCGCGCAGCTGCAGTGCGATCTCGTGGATCTGGGCCAGGCCGGTGGGACCCCCCGGATGACCCCGCGCCACCAGGCCCCCATCGGTGTTGAAGGGGATGCGCCCGCCCAGCGCCGTAGCCCCCTCCTCCACCAGCTTCTCGGCGTCGCCTTCCGGACACACGCCCAGCAGCTCGTAGTACTCCAGCTCCTCGTTGACGAAGGCGTCGTGGACGTAGGCGATGTCGAGGTCCTCGGGACCCAGGCCGGCGGCCTCGTAGGCCTGGCGCGCCGTGTCCCGAGTCATGCTGGCCGGACCGACCACCGGCCCCATGAAGGTGTGGCCGGGGGTGTAGGTCTCGGTCTGCAGCGCCGAGGCCACCGCGCGCACCAGGGGCCGGCCCGGGTGGAGGCGCCGGGCCAGCTCGGGCCGCGCCAGGATCGCGCAGGCAGCTCCGTCGTCGACGGGACAGGTCATCATGGCGGTGACGGGCTCGGCGATCTTGCGCGAAGCCAGCACCTCTTCGGGCGTCACCCGGTGGTCCGGCTGGCGGTCGCTCTTGGGGTTGAGCGCGCCCTGGTTCCAGTTCTTGGCGGCGATCCTGGCGAAGTGCTCCACCTTCGTGCCCCGCTCGTGCATGCGCCGCATCGCCCACAGCGAGAAGTAGGCCGCCGGCAGGATCACGCCGTCGATCACGTCGCGGCCGGCCCCGCGGCCTCGCGGCGCCGAGCGCGCGGCCTCGCTCATCTTGTCGAGGCCCAGCGCCATGGCCACGTCGCAGCGGCCCGAGGCCACGGCGTGGGCCGCCTCGCGGAAGGCCACCAGGCCGGTGGCCGAGGCGTTCTCGACGTTCGTCACCGGCAGGCCGGTCAGGCCCAGCTCCTTCATGGCCTTGATGCCCGTCATGGCCCCGGCGAAGATGTAGCCGACGAAGGCCTCCTGGACGTCGCCGAAGCCGATGCCGGCATCGTCGAGCGCCGCCAGCCCGGCCTCCAGGGCCAGCTCGTAGTGGCTGCGCTCCGGATAGACACCGAATCGCGTCATCCCGACGCCCAGCACCGCAACGTTCTCGAGCTTCACGAGCCGCTCTCCCCGGGCAGCGGGGCGAAGCGGTAGATCACCACCTCCTGCCCCCTGGAGTTCTCCCGCAGCGTCTCCAGCTCGAGCTGCATGGGCATGCCGATCCGGAAGTCCTCGGGCCCCCCGGAGAGCACGCACTGGATGCGCGGCCCCTCGGGCAGGTCCACCTGGCCCACTCCGTAGCCGCCGGCCTCGGCCCGCTTCGAGTTGAAGAGCGGGAACCAGACGTAGGTGTAGGTATAGAGGCTGCCGCGGGGGCCCAGCAAGACGTCCTCGGTCTCGCGCGCCAGGCAGCGGGCGCAGACGCGGCGACGCGGAAAGAAGTGCTCGCCGCAGCGGCGGCAGCGGGAGCCCAGCAGCCGCGGCGCCTCGGCGGGATCCTCGGGCACCGTGAAGAAGCCGGGCTCGATCGGCACCCGCCCGCAGGTCGTCTCGGTCATGGTTCGCCTCTCGAAGCAACGCGCGCGGGCGCTGGCGCAGGGCCTTGTATACCACGCCCGACGAGAGCCGGTTGCGAAGAGCAGGGGGCGGAGCGAGCATGCGGCGACATGGAGGAAACGGCGGAGTCTCGTGTTCTGGAGGGGCGCAGCTGGAGCGACTTCTGTCGGGCCCTGGAGCATGCCGGCGCGGTGGTGCTGCGCGAGGGCTCGCCCCGAGACGCCTTCGAGCGGGCCGAGGGCTTCCGCTATCTGAGCCGCCTGGCCCGCGTCGCCCTGGAGCAGTTCGTCGAATGCGCCGACCCGGCCTTTCCGGTGCTGCGCCGCCCGGCCCACGAGACCGCCAAGATGGGCGCCGACAACCCGGACAACCTCTACCAGAGCGCCGCCATCGACGGGGGCCTCGAGTACCGGCTGCGCGGGGAGCGAGGCAGCGTCCCCTACCTCGGCTTCGGCACCTACGCCGGGGCCTACGGCCAGTCGGGACGCCGCGGACAGACCGGCTATCTGGCGGGCGCGGAGCTGCGGCTGGAGCCGGACGGCCGCTTCGAGATCGCGGTCTCCCGCGAGCGACGACCGGGCAACTGGCTGCGGATGGAGCGCGACAGCGCGCTGCTGATCGTGCGCCAGACCTTCTTCGAGCGGGAGCGCGAGGAGCCGGCCCGCCTGGGCCTCGAGCGCGTCGGCGGGCCCGCGCATCCCGCCCCGCTCACGCCGGCCTTCCTCGACGAGGGTCTGCGCCAGGCGGCCTCCTGGGTGGCGGGCACCGCCGCCCTCTTCGCCGACTGGGCGGAGGGCTTCCGGGCCCGGGGCCCGAACCGCCTGCCTCGCCTCGACCCGGCGCTGGCGGCGGCGGCCCACGGCGACCCGAACATCGCCTACTACCACGGCTACTGGGAGCTCGACGAGGAGCAGGCGCTGCTCGTCGAGGCAGAGCCGCCCGACTGCGACTACTGGAACTTCCAGCTGGGCAACCACTGGATGGAGTCGCTCGACTACCGCTACCACCGGATCGCGCTGAACCACCGCCAGGCGCGCCTCGAGGCCGACGGATCGCTGCGCCTGGTGGTCGCTCATCGCGACCCGGGCCTCGCCAACTGGCTGGACACGGCCCACCACCGGCGCGGCACCATGTGCCTGCGCTGGGTCGGGGCCCGCGAGCACCCCACCCCGTGCACCCGGGTGGTCCCCTGGCAGGAGCTGGCGCAGCTGGGGAGGAGATCGTGAGACACTGGCTCTTCGGCATCGCGGCTGGGGACGAGATCCCGCCGCTGGTGGAGGACCTCGCAGAGATGCCGCCGGCCGCCGAGTGAACCCGGACGCCCCGTCGCTCGCGGTCGTGGCGCTGGCCGGGCCGCTGCTGCTCTTCTGGATGATGTTCGTGGTGGGGCTCGAGCTCTCCCTCGAGGACTTCCGGCGGGTGATGCGTTTCCCGGTGGCGATCGCGGTGGGCACGCTGGCCCAGTGGCTGCTGCTGCCCCTGTCCTCCGGCCTGCTGATCCGCCTCTTCCAGCCCGAGGACGACGTGGCGGCCGGCGTGATCCTGCTGGCCGCCGCGCCGGGAGGCGGCATCTCCAACGTCTTCTGCTACCTGGCCGGGGCCAACGTGGCCCTCTCGGTGACGCTCACGGCCGTGGCCTCCCTCTTCGCGGTGTTGACCCTGCCCCTGGTCACCGCGACCGGCTTCGCCTGGTTCGTGGGCAGCCAGGGAGCCGTCGAGGTCCCGGTGGTGGCGATGATCGGCCAGCTCGCGCTCTTCGTGCTGCTGCCGATCGGCCTCGGCATGTGGATGCACGAGACGCGCCCCGGCTTCGGCCGCCGCTACGCCGCCCTCCTGCGGCGCACGGTGCTGGTGGCCATCGTGCTGCTGATGGGCGCGGGACTGGTCGCCGACGACTCTGGACTGGTCGGCGCCGTCCTCGACAACGCCCTGCTGGGTCTGGCCTGGACGGTGGCGGCCATGGCCATCGGCCTGGCGGTGGGCTTCGCCCTGCGTCCCGATGGCCGCGATCGCTTCACCTTCCTGATCGAGTTCTCGGTCAAGAACGTGGGGCTGGCGGCCCTCGTGGCCCTCTCGGGCTTCGGACGGCCCGAGCTGGCGGTCTTCTCCGGCTCCTACGTACTGCTGGGCTATCCGCTCGCGGCGGCGGCCTGCTGGGGCTTCGGCCGGGCCTACGGATCGACGACGAAGCGGGCGCGGTAGACCGCGAAGCGCTCCGCCAGCTCGGCGCGGCGCAGGCCGAAGTCCTCCGCGCCGTAGTGATGCCCGCCGTGGCGACCGGGCGGATTCTCGGCCAGCCAGCTCCGCATGCGCTCCTCGGCCTCGGCGCCGAGCTCGAGGCCGAAGTGCTCGTAGACCCGCCGCACCGCCCCCAGTGGATCCTCGCTGATCTGGCGGTGCTGCAGGTCGCAGTAGCGCTGCGGATCGTCCGCGTCGCGCACGGCCAGGGCCTGCTGGATGCGCGCGGCCCACATCTCGACCTGCCAGCGCGCCACCGCCAGCCGGTCCACGCGCTCCTCGTAGATGCCGCGCCAGCGCGTGACCAGGCTGCACAGCGAGGGCAGCACCTCGGCCGGGTCGCGGTGGGTCTGCACGATGCAGGCGTCCGGGTAGGTCTCGAGCAGGGCGCCCAGGTGCTTCAGGTGGGCCGGGTACTTGAGCACCCAGCGCCGCTCCGGCGAGGTCGAGCCGATCAGCGCCAGCACCCCCCGGTGCCAGGCGTAGGAGGCGCGCATGTCGCAGCCCGCGAACCAGGCGCTGTAGCTGGGGAGCGTGGCATTCGAGTCGAAGGTGTCGTCGGTGAAGCTCTGGGCCAGCAGGTGCCGACACTCCTCCGGTCCGTCGGGGCGCAGGTCGTGGATGGCGCGCAGCCCGGGGTCGAGCCAATAGCTGGTGCGCAGCGCCCGGGTCGCGGCCCGGTAGCGCGGATCGGCCTCCCAGCGTTCGCGCGGGGGCCGCGGGCCCGGCGCAGCCGCCAGCCAGTACTCGAGCACCTGGTGGCGCGGATCCTGGGCCAGCAGGAAGTGCTGCGCCGTGGTCCCGGCGCGGGTCAGGCCCAGCACGAAGATCGGTCGCTCGATGCGCTGCTCGCGCAGGCCGGGCTCGCGCCTCCAGGCCGCCACGACGCCGAGCCGGGCGCGCAGCACGCCGAGCAGCTCCTGCCACACCAGGAAGCGCCCGTAGGGCGAGAGGCGTGCCTCCTCGTCGTAGGCCCGCAGCAGCACGCGCAGGCCGTCGCGGAAGCCCTCGTCGCCGAAGTCGCGCAGGCCCGTCTCGCGACGCGCCGCCGCCAGCAGCGTGCCCTCCGAATCTTCCAGTCGCGCCGGCGGGCGAAGGCCCTGCCAGAGCCGGCCCGCGGTGTTCAGGAGGCGGAGCGGGAGGCGCGCGCCGGACACGCGCGCAGCGTAGCCGCAGCGGTAGAATCCCGCTGCGTCGCAGCCGGCGGAGGAGCCCCATGCAGATCGGAATGAACCTGCCGGTGATGGTGCCGGGTCTCGACCGCGACGGCGTGCTGGAGTGGTCGCGGCGCATCGACGCCGGCCCCTACTCGAGTCTGGCTGCGGGCGAGCGCATCACCTTCCCGAATCCCGAGCTGCTGGTCACGCTCTCCTTCGCCGCCGCCGCCACCGAACGCGTGCGCATCTGTCCGACGGTGCTGGTGCTGCCGCTGCACGACGCGGTGCTCGCCGCCAAGCAGGTCGCGACCCTCGACGTGCTGAGCGGCGGACGCGTCTCGCTGGGCGTCGGTGTGGGCGGCCGCGAGGAGGACTACCGCGCCGTCGGGGCGTCGCTGGAGCACAAGCGCCTCGCCCATCTGGAGGCGCAGGTCGAGACCCTGCGGCGGGCCTGGGCCGGCGAGGCGGTGGTGGAGGGCGCGCTGCGCCCGGTCGAGCCCGCGCCCCTGCAGGCGGGCGGGCCCGAGATCCTCGCCGGCGCGATCTTCCCGAGGGCCATCGCCCGGGCAGCGCACTGGGCCGACGGGCTCACCGGCTTCAGCTTCGGCCCGTCGCTCGACGAGGTCGGCCGCGGCTTCGAGCTGGCGCGCCGGGCCTGGAAGCAGGCCGGCCGCCCGGAGCCGCGCCTGGTCACCGGCTTCTGGTTCGCCCTGGGCGCGGGCGCGCGCGAGCAGCTCGACGGCTACCTGCGGCGCTACCTCGACTTCATGGGTCCGGGGATCGCCGAGAAGCTGGCGCCGACGGTCCGCGTCACCTCGGCGCGGGCCCTGGTCGACGCCGCCCGGGCCCTGGCCGAGCTGGGAGCCGACGAGCTGCTGCTCGTGCCCACGACGCGCGACCCCGACGAGGTCGACCGGGTCGCGGACCTGCTGGGCTGAGGGGGACGGGCGTGCCCGAGCCGAGCGATCTCGAGCGACGCCTGGAAGTGCTGGAGGCGCGCCTGCACGACCTGGAGGCGGCCGAGGCGATCCGCCAGCTCAAGTCGCGCTACGCGTCGCTGGTCGATGCCCGCTACGAGCGCGGAGGACCGCTCCCGCGCGAGCGCCTGGAGCCCCTGGCCCAGCAGATCGCCGCGCTCTTCACCGAGGATGCGGTCTGGGACGGGGGCAAGGCGCTGGGCGAGCAGCGCGGCCGCGCGGCCATCGCGGCCCGCATGGCCGAGCCGACGCTGCGCTTCTCCTGGCACTTCTTCCTGAAGGCGCGCATCGAGGTGGAGGGCGAGCTCGCGCGGGCCAGCTGGGACCTGCTGTCGCCCTGCACCACGAGCGACGGCCGCCCGCACTGGATGGTGGGCGTCGAGGAGGACGAGTACCGGCGGGTGGAGGGCCAGTGGCTGCACTCGCGCATGCAGCTGCGCGTGGTCTTCATGGCTCCCCACGAGACCGGCTGGGCGCGCCGCGGCGGCGCCGCGAAGCCGCGCTGAGAGCCGCGGTCGCGGCCTCAGCGCTCCGCCGCGCCCCGTTCGAAGGCCGCGACCTCGGGCAGGCCACCCTGCTCCAGCAGCTCGGCGCGCTGGCGACGCAGGCGCGGATCGTCGCTCCGCTCGATGGCGCGCCCGAGGGCGGCCAGCGCGTCGTACCAGAGCCCCCGCTCCGCCAGGCTCTGGGCCGTGGCCGGCTCCTGCAGGGGCGGAGCGGGAGCCACGCGCTGGAGCTCGCCGCCGGCGAGAACCCGGCGCTGCTCCGGTGAGCCGGCAGGGGCCAGGGAGACGAACCAGCGGTGCGCCGATCCCGGCTCGATCTCGACTCCGTGGCGCTCCAGTGCGACGCCCTGGATGCCGGCCTCCCGAAGCGGGCCGAGCGCCAGCTCCAGCAGCGGCTCGTCCTCGGCGTCCAGCAGCACGAAGGACAGCTCCAGCTCGCTGGGCTCGGGCGCAAACCAGTAGAGCGTGGGAGCGGCGCGGCGGGTCCGGCCCGCGTGATCCTCGGGAGCCAGCGCGACCAGCTGCGGCCGGCCCGCGCCCGCACCGCGGTAGACCTCGAGCACGCGCTCGCCGGGCAGCGCATCGAAGGGGGTCGCAAAGCGGGGTGCCGGCAGCTCGGCCATGGCGAGCACCCAGGTGTCGGTGGCGTCGTCGGGAATCGCCTCGGGCTCCGACCCGCCGGCCGCGGGGGCCTCGGGTGCCGGCATGGGCTCCGGCTCCAGGGCCAGCTGCGGCGCCTCGCGCTCGGGCTCCGGGGCCGCGAGCTCCTCGACCGGCTCGGCCGGCGGCGGGGGCGTCTCGAGCGCCAGCCCGGAGGGGGCGGGGCGCGGCTCGGGATCGGGCAGAGCCGGCTCCGGCGGGCGCTCGGGCCGGCGGAGCTCGGGGCCGCGCTCGGCCAACTGCGGCCGCGGCGCATCGGACGGCGCGGGGGGCCGAGAGACCAGAGCCCAGATCCCCACCAGGACCAGCGCCGTCACCGCGGCCAGCCCCGGGACGCCGCCCGGAAGCCCGCGCGTGAGATCCGCGAGCCAGCCGAGGAGGCCGCCCCGCGACGGGACGGGCTCGCGGACCGGAGCGGGGGCGTCGGCCGCCAGGGCGGCGAAGTCGAAGTCCGCCAGGGCGGCCAGCGCGTCGGCGCAGACGCGGCACGAGTACAGGTGCCGCTCCAGGGCCTGGCGCTCCTCCGGCGCCAGCGCGCTCGGGCTGCGCTTCCAGTCGAAGATCGCTTCGGGGGTCGGATGCCCTCCCCCCAGGGCGTCGCTCAGCGCCTCCTCGAAGGCGGTGGCCCGCTCGAGCGCCGCCGTGCAGTCCGCGCAGTCGGGGAAGTGGGAGCGCAGCTCCTGCCACTCCGGCGCCTGCGGGTCGACCAGGTACAGCTCGAGATCGATCTCTGCGCACCTGCGGCAGCTCATGCGGCCTCCTCCCCGGGAAGACGGTCCGCCCCCTCGAGAAGAGGTCGCCGGAGCGCTGTGAAGTGGATCACTCGGCGGGCTCCTGGAGCAGAGAGCGCAGCTCGCGCAGCCCCTTGGCCAGGTAGCGCTTGGCGCTCCCCAGGGGAACGCCAAGCTCCTTGGCGGCCTGCTCGTAGCTCTTGCGCTCCCCGTAGACCGCCAGCACCAGGCTCCGATGGGGCTCGGGAATCCGCTCCAGGGCCCGGCGCAGATCGAGGCGATCGGCCTCGGCCAGCGGCTCGGGCTGCCCGTCCGACGCCTCGATCTCGGACAGCGCGCCCTCCTCCAGCTCCACCTGGTCCCGCTCGTGGTGACGCCCGAGCCTGCGCAGCCGACTCGCGAACTTGAAGCGGGTGACCTGCCCGATGTAGCCGAGCGCGGCCTGGCGGTCGCGGATGCGGCCCTCGCGCTGGGCCATCACCACCGCCACCACCACCTCCTGCGTCAGGTCGGGCCACTCGTCGCGGAAGTCGTAGGCGCGGGCCCGGGCCAGGAAGCGGGTGACGCGCTGGCTCAGCTGCAGGAAGGCCCGCCGGTCTCCGTCCGAGACCCGCTCGATCACCCGGTACCAGTCGGGCTGCTCCTCCGCCACGCGGGCAGCCTAGACGACGCCGGCGCGCGGGTCCGGCAGCGGCTAGAAGTCGACCCGCACTCCCATGTGCACCCCCGCCCCCTGGAGGCCGCCCGAGCCCGGGAGCGGCACGTCGATCAGGGGATAGCCCCAGTCGAGCTGGAAGCGGACGCGCTCCAGCAGGTTCACTCGGGTGGACAGGCCGACACTCGCCAGGGTCCGCGGCCCCATGGCCGGTCGTCCGCTGTTCCAGGAGTGGCCCGCGTCGACGAAGGGGCCGATCTCGAGGATCGGCTGCTCGCGGGAGCCGAGGTAGAGCGGCACGCGCAGCTCGACCGAGCCGATCACACCGTTGTCCCGGACCAGGGTGTTCTCGCGATAGCCGCGCACGCTGGCGTAGCCCCCGATCGCGAACTGCTCGAGCGGCAGCAGCCCGGAGTCGCTGATCTGGACGTCGGCCCGCGACACCAGCATCGACTCCAGCCAGGGCAGACGCCGCGCCCACTGCACCTGGCCCAGCCAGGCCACGAACTCGCCGTCGGGAATCCCGCCGGGGTTGAGGGTGGCGCCGGCAGGCAGGCCGAAGGTGAGCTGCGAGCGCGCGGCCAGCGCCTGGCTGCGGCTGCCGTAGCTCCACTGTGTGCCCACGCGCAGCAGTGTCAGGCGCGACACGCCGTTCTCCGAGACGCCGGGCGCGAAGCCGAAGCCCATGCCGAGGAGCTCGGTCTGGCTGAAGCGGTGCTCTGCGGCCAGGTAGAGCTCGACGGCGTGGCGGAGCGACCGATAGAGGGGCTGCGAGAGGCGCAGCCCGACGGTGTAGGAGCGGCTCTCGATGTCGAGGTCCGAGAGCGGCGAGTCGATCACCCGGCTGGTCGTGAAGGAGCCGTAGGCGGCGAGCCGCGTGTCGAAGCGCGTGAGGGGAATCTCGAAGCGCCCCTCGCCCTCCTGCAGACCGGCGCCTCCCCGGTAGCGCGCGGCCAGCGAGTCGCCGACGCCGAAGAGATTGTCGAAGCCCAGGCGCAGCCGGCCGTTGGCCTCGCCCACCGAGGCGGGCTGGTAGTTGTTGGCCGCGAGTTGCACCTGGAAGGGGCGCCGTTCGCTCACCCGCAGGGCCAGCCGCGAGCGACCGGGGCCGTCGCCGGGCAGCAGGGCGGCCTCGATGCGGCGGATGCGGGGGTCGCGCTGCAGGACCTGCAGGCGCCGCTCCAGGCGCTCCACGTTCACCACCGCCCGGGGGTCCGGCGCCACGCGGTCGCGCAGGGTGCGCTCGCGAAAGCGGCCGTCGGTCTGGATCTCGACCTCGTCGAGGCGCCCCTCGACCAGCACGACCTCGAGCACGCCGTCCTCGATGCGCTGATCCGGAAGCCGGGCGCCGGAGGTGACGTAGCCGCGCTCGACGTAGGCGAGGGTCAGGCGGTCGCGCAGCGAGGCCAGGTCCTCGAAGCCGAGCTCGCGTCCCACGTACTCGGCCGCCAGCTCGGAGATCTCCTGCTCGGGCAGCACCGTGTTGCCGCGAACGCGGATCTCGCGCACGTAGACGCGCTCCTCGGCTCCGAGCAGCGGCTGGGGCTCGGCGGGAGGTACCTCGACCGGCGGCAGCAGGGAGCCCCGCGGCCGCTGGGAGGGCTCGAAGTCCGGCACCTCCGGTCGGTCCTGCCCCGGGAAGGGAATGCCCAGGCCGGGCTGTGCCCGGGCCGGCGCGCCTGCGGCCAGGGCCGCGATGCAGCCGCCGAGGGCCAGCGCCAGCCCGCGAGGCCTGCGACCGGAGACGCGCGCGCTCACAGCCAGTTGCTGATCAGCAGGAAGGACGCCCAGTAGCGCGGATGGCGGAAGCGCCGCTCGGCCAGCAGCGAGGTCTGGGCTCGCTGCAGCGCCTGCGCGCGGCTGGTCCCGGACTTCTCCAGCTCGGCGTAGAAGGCGGCGACCAGCGCCGCCGTGGCCTCGTCGGAGACGCTCCACAGGCTGCCGAGGGCGCTGCGCGCGCCTGCGCGCACCGCCAGGCCGGCGAGGCCCAGGGCCGCTCGCTCGTCGCCGACGGCGGTCTCGCAGGCCGAGAGCACCAGCATCTCCAGGGGCTCGTCGCGGAAGCGCTGGCTCAGGATCAGCTCTCCGAGCCGCTGCATGGTGAGCCGGCCGTCCCAGGTCAAGAGGAAGCTCGTGTTGGGGTCGCCGGTGAACTCGCCGTGGGAGGCGATGTGCACCACGCTGGGTCGGGCCTCGAGGAACTCCTCCTCGGCGCGCTCCAGCACGAAGTCCTCGTCGAGGAGCAGCGTGCCCCCGAAGCGCCGCTCCACGGCATCGAGCTCGTTGCGCACACTGGCCAGGCCGGGGTAGCCCTGCACCGGCTCACTCAGGCCCGCCATCAGCAGGCGCAGGTCCGAACGGCCGAGGGGCTGCGGGTCCAGCAGCTCGAGGCCCGGCGTCACGGCCAGGGCGAAGCGCTCGACCAGGAAGCGCTCGCCGTCGTAGAGCGCCGCCATCGGCACGCTGCGCAGCAGCCCGTCCGGAACGAAGACCAGGGTCTCGACGCCCTGCTCCTCCAGCGGCTCGAGGTAGGGGCGCAGCAGCCAGTCGTAGAGGCGCTCGGCGGGCCGCCTCCAGGAGCGCGTCACGCCCTGCAGGCCCCGGCGGAAGCGCAGCAGCTCTTCGCGCAGCTCCACCTCTCCCACCGACACCGAGAAGCGACGCAGGCCCCCGGGCAGCGTGACGAGCAGCTCCAGGCGGTCCGGAAGGACGATCGGGTAGACGATGGCCGCTCCGGCGGCGACGCTCTCGGGGCTGACCGTGCGGGCCTCCAGCTCGGCGACGCACTCGTCGCGGAAATAGTCGCGCAGCTCGGCCGCCTTCAGCAGCTCGACCACGTCGCGCGCCTGCTCGAGCAGCGCCTGGGAGGCGGCGGGATCCCCGACGCGCTCCGAGCTCTGCAGCAGCGCGTCGGCCAGCTCGAGGTAGGTCGGGGCCACCGCGCGGCGGAAGTAGCTGGCGCGCGGCCCGTAGCGGACCAGCGCCTCCTGGCGGGTCTCCTCCAGCCGGCGGACGGCGCGCTCGTAGGCGTCGAGCGCCGACTCGGCGCGCCCCTGGCCCCAGAGGAGACGTCCCTCCTGGCGCTCCCAGCGCGCCAGCAGCTCGCCGGAGCCGGCGGCTTCGGCCGAGCGCAGGGCCTGGCGCGCCAGCAGCAGGGCCTCGTCGAAGCGCCCCTCCTGCTCGTAGAGTGCGGACAGGAAGCCGGCCGCGTAGGACCGCTCGAGATCGGCGCCGACCTCCCGGGCCACGGACTGGGCCCGGGAGAGGTCGCCGTGCGCGGCCAGCAGCTCCGCCTGCCGGTCGCCGGCGTCGGCCGCGGCGAGCCGCGCGGCCGACAGGCCCAGGTGGATCCAGATCCGCGCGCCGGCCGCAGTCTTCGGCAGCCCCTGCGCGTGGCCGCGCGCGGCCTCCAGGTGCCGACGAGCCGACCGCACCTCGCCGGCCTCCAGCGCCACCCGCGCCGCATTCGAGTGCGCGCGCGCGGCACCGCTGGCCTCGCCGAGCTGCTCGAAGAGCTCGGCGCTCTCGGTGTAGGCGCGCAACGCCTGCTCGGACTCGCCGTCGAAGGCGTAGAGGTTGGCCAGGTCGTTCGAGACGTGGGCCACGAGGGCCGGCTGGGCGGCGCTCCGGGCGTCGGCCAGCGCCTGCTCCAGCGCCTGCTGGGCGCGCTCGCGCTCGCCCATCGCGAGCAGCGCATTGCCGAGCCCGCCCAGCGAGGCCGCCCGCGCCGCCTCGTCACCGGCGGCCTCGGCGGCGGCCAGCGAGGCCCGCAGCGTCTCCAGCGACTCCGCGAAGAGGCCGCGCGCCTGCTGGGTCTGGGCCAGCCCGCGCAGCGCCAGGGACTCGGCGGCCGGATCGCGCTCCGCCTCGAAGCGCGCAGCCGCCTCGCTCCAGTCGCTGGCGGCCTGCTCGAGCTGCCCGCCGCGGATGGCCTCGCGCGCCGCCACGACCTGGGCGACCTCCAGCGGCGCCTCGTCGTCCGCCGGCTCCCCGGGCTCCATCAGGTCGAAGGCCAGCATCAGGTCTTCCGGCGACAGCGGCGCCCCGCGCCCGGGGCTCACCACGAAGCTCCCCGACCGCTCGCCACTGCGCCGCGCCGCGCAGCGCGCGCGGATCTGGCGGGTCGCATCGAGGAAGCGGGCTCCCGGGCGCGGCAGCCCGCTCTGGAGCGTCGTGTCGGGCGCCCGGATGATGACCTCGTTCTCGGCGTCGATGGTGCTGTCTGGCGAGACGAAGAGGCTGTCCGCCTCGATCACGATGACGCCGCCGTCGCCCCCGGGAACGGCGGCTCGCGCCAGCACCGAGCTGCCGCCCACCACGGCGACGGCCGCCGGCGCGGCGCCCGCGTCGCGGTCGCCGATGCGCACGTTCCCGCCCTCGCCACCGGTGTCGCTGGCGTCGATGGCGCTGGCGCCTGCCACGACGACGGTGCCGGTCGCCGTCACGGTGATGTCTCCGCCGTCGGCGGCGACCGCCGAGGTGACGATGCGCGAGCCGTCGACCAGGCGCACCGAGCGGGTCGGGTAGAGCACCTCTCCCGCGCTGGGGCCCACCACGACGTCGCCGGCGACTCCCGGGCTCGGGACGTCGGCGAGGCTGGCGGTGCTGCGGGCGCGGATCTCCGACCCGTTCCTCAGCTGCAGCGAGCCGACGTCGAGGGTGATGGCGCCGCCGGCCCCGGCGCCGCCGGTGCTCACCGCCAGCGCGGCCTCGTCCAGCACCAGCTCCGGCGTGCGCAGGGTGATCTCACCGGCATCGCCCGCCGACGCCGCGAGCGAGCTCGACGCGATGCGGGCGGTCTCCTCGAAGGTGACGGGGCCGAAGAGCTGGATGGAGTCGCGGGCCGTGATCTCGATCTGGCCGGCGTTCCCCGAGGGCGCCCCGCGGCCCAGGGTCGGACCGCGCAGCGCCGGGTCCTGGGCGAAGCGCAGCACCGGCACCAGCCCGTCCCGCGGCTCGGGCGGGATCAGCGACTGGGCGCTGGTGCTGGTGTCGATGCGGGAGCCATCGCCGGCGGGGTCGCCCACCACCAGGCGATCGACGGTGATGTCGATGTTTCCCGCGTTCTGGTCCCCGGTCGTCTGGGCGATCACCGATCCGCCCCCGACGAGCACCAGATTCTCGGCGTCGACGACGATGCTGCCCGCCGAGGCCACCTGCCCCGACGCGTCGACGATTCCCTGGGCGTTGCTGAAGAGCGCCGAGGGGTCGCCCTGGGCGTCGCTTCCGACGAGCTCGAGGCTCCGCTCGGCCGTCACTCTCAGCGAGCCGGGGGCGCCGGAGCCCTCGCTGGTGGTCGAGATGCGCGAGCCGCCCTCGAGGCGCACGTTGCGGGCGGTCACGGCGATGTCGCCGCCACCGCCAGCGCCCCCGATCACGACGTCGAAGGCCTGCTCCTCCTGCAGCGCCGGGTTGAAGATCGGCTCGCCCTGCAGGGTCAGGCCGCTGCGCGCCGCGATCTCCGAGTCGTCGCGGAGCTGCAGGTCTCCGCCTTCGAGTGCGATGTCGATGCTGCCACCGGGCTGGTCGCCGACGTTGAGCGCCTGGATCTCGCTGTCCGCGAGCGCGAGGCTGCGCCCGCGAACCTCGACGCGCCCCGCCTGCTCGCCACGCGGCCGCGCGCGAATCACCTGGTAGATCTGCAGCCCGGGATTGGCGATCAGCCCGACGTCGTTGGGACGCGGCGAGCTCGGGCTTCCGGGCTGGACGAAGAGGTTGCCCCCCTCGACGAGCCCGGCCGCGACCAGCTCGCTGCGGCTGAAGACGAGATCCTGCTGGCAGCTCGCGGTTCCGGCGCAGAGCACCGCGAGATCGGGCCCGAAGCCCTCGCTCGACGCGCTGACGCTGGCGTCGTTGCGCAGCTCGATGTCGCCGAGGGCCCCGAAGCCCTCCAGGCGCAGCTCGGCACCGGGCTGGCCGAGGCCGCGCACATCGCCGCCCGAGGCCACGCTCACCAGGGCGAGCCGCCCTCCCGGCGCGGAGAGGAAGGCATCCGCGTCGCCCCCGTCGAGGGTCAGGTCGCCGCCGACCAGCGCCAGGGTCTGGCCGGAGGGGACCACCAGGTTTCCGCGGTCTACCTGAATGGCGCCGACGGCTCCGCCGAGGAAGCCGAAGGCCGTGGGCGGCGCGGTGGAGAGGAGCCCCGAGCCGTCGCCCCAGCGCACCGGGGGCGAGACGCCGTCGGAGAGCTCGAGGGTGTCCGCGCTGCTGGCGAAGAAGGAGCCCCGCACGTCGAGCCTCGACTCGGGCCCGAAGAGGATGCCGCTCGGATTCAGGAAGTAGAGATCGGCGCCGGGGACGTCGGAGGAGAGGGTCCCGAAGAGCTGCGAGGGCTCGGAGCCGGTGACCCGCGAGAGGATGCGATCCGGCGGGGTCGCCCGGGCGCCGGGAGTCAGCGTAAAGCGCGCCGTATCGCCGGCGCCGAGATCGAAGCGCTGGAACTGGAAGAAGAGGTTGGGCGAGCCCGGGCCCCCCGGCCAGGCGCCGAAGGTCTCGTCGATCGCGAAGTCGCCGCTGGAGTCGGGCGAGATGCTGCGGGGCAGGCCCCCGGGGTCCAGCGCGCCATCGGTGCGGATGTCGGTGGCGACCTGGGCCTCGCCGAGGGCGGGAAGCAAGGCCCAGAGCAGGGCCAGCCAGCGCAGAGCTTTCGTGCCGTACACCAATCGAGCTGCCTCTGGGCGCGACGGCCCCCGTCCCCGTGTAGCAAGGTCGGCCGGGCCGGTGGAGACCGGCTCCATACGCGCGCTCTCTCTCCAGGTCGCCTGGCCCGCACGAAGTGGATCAGCCCTCGCGGCATAGACGCTCCCGCACCTACGGCGGCGCGGAGGCTGCGCTCTGCGCCCGCGAAGGCCTCGCCGTCGACGCTCGGGTCTCGGTAGGTACGGTACCGTTGCTGGAAAGGTGTCAGCTCCTGGACCTCGTTCCGGGGGCGGCTCGTGAGTGTGCCGGGAGAGACTCGCCATGCGCGCTTTCGGAGCTACCGCCCTGCTGCTGGTCGCGAGCTCGGCCTGGGCCCTACCGCCGGCCGTCCCGGTCTTCGACAGCCTGGGCGCCAGCGAGACCTTCACGAGCGGCGCCGTGCCGGCCGCCGCGGGAGGGATTCCCGAGTTTGCTCAGGCGATGCGCATCACCCCCGGCGCGGGGGGCCTGTTGAGCGAGATTCGCCTTCCGCTCAGCCTGGAGAGCGGCCAGAACGAGTTCATCCTGGGCCTCTACACGGAGGTCGTCGACCGTCCGGGGAACCTCCTCGAGGAGGTGGTCGTCTCCGGTGCCCTGACCGCAACTCCGGCCGTCGTGTCGGTCGCCTTCGACGGCCTGGTCCGGCTGCTGCCCGGTGCGCCGTACTGGGTGGTGCTGCGCCTGCAGACCGGCGTGCCGAGCCGCGTCTCGTGGCACCTGAACGACCAGGGCTTGGTGGGGCTCCGGTCCTTCTTCCGAAGCGATGTCGGGTGGAGCCCGCGCAGCGCGCAGACCCTGTCCGCCTTCCGGGTGAGCGCGGTGCCCACCGATGGCGACGTCGACGACGACGGTGTCCCCGACAGCTCCGACAACTGCCCCTTCGAGGCCAACCCGGGTCAGGAGGATCGGGACGGCGACGGGCTGGGGGACGTCTGCGACCCGGACGCCGACGGAGACGGCGTCGACGATGCGACCGACAACTGCGACCTGCCCAACGGGCCAGCTCTGGGAAGCTGCGTCGGCGGCGATCCGAGCCTGTTCCTGGAGCCCTGCTCCGGCGATCTCGACTGCGGCGGCGCCCTCTCCTGCGACCGCGCCCAGACCGACGCCAATGCCAACGGCATCGGCGACGCCTGCGAGGACGACCTCGACCGCTTCGGCAGCTCGGACAACTGCCCCGGGGTCTTCAACGAGTTCCAGGTGGACAGCGACGCCGACGGCGTGGGCGACCTGTGCGACAACTGCCCCCTCGACCCGAATCCGGACCAGCGCGACGGCGACGGCAACGGCTTCGGGGACGTCTGCGACGGCGGCGCCGATCTGGACGGAGACGGCTGGCCCAATGCCCTGGACCTGTGTCCGGTCGACAGCGATCCGGGCCAGCAGGACAGCGACGGGGACGGCGTCGGGAATGCCTGCGACGTCTGCCTGGCGGTGAGTGACCCGCTGCAGCTCGACGCCGACGGCGACGGCACCGGGGACGCCTGCGACGGCGACGACGACGGCGACGGGGTGGCCGACGCCGGAGACAGCTGCCCGCTGACCCCGAACCCCGGGCAGGAAGACGGCGACGGCGACGGCTTCGGGGACGCCTGCGATCTCGATGGGGCCGCCGCCCCGAGCTCCCAGGAAGACGCGCAGGGCATTCTCGACGTCGCCGAGGAGGACATCCCGGGCTACCGCTGGAAGCTCTCGGGGCTCGACTACACGCCGGTCTGCATCGGGGTCGGCTGCGACGTCATCGTCGAGATCCCGGGCCCGATCGCGCTGCCGGGCCTGGGCGAGTGCTCCTTCGTCTCCATCGGCGTCGACGGGGTGACCACCCTGTTCACGGCCGACGCGAGCGCCCCCCAGGACGGCATCGCCTGCTGCGCCTGGGAGAGCCGCTGCGGAGCTCCCGGCCGCAGCTGCGCCCCGAACGCCTGCGCGCCCAGCTTCGGAGGCTGCCTCGGGGGCCCGCGCGTCGGCGAGCTGTGCAGCGACTCCAGCGAGTGTCCGGGCTCCCTGTGCCGGGTGCCCTACCCCTGCGAGCTCTTCGAGGGCATCCGCCTCCCCCCCGCCGCCAAGCCCGAGTGCTGCGACCTGGGCTACGGCGTCGAGGCCTGGCCCTGGGGCTCCGCCTTCCAGGGCGTCGACGCCAACGGCCAGCCGATCGTGCCCGACTCCGAGGGCGATGGCGTGCCGGACGGCTGCGACAGCTGCCCGAGCGTCTACAACCCGGACCAGCTCGACACGGACGGCGACGGCCTGGGGGACGCCTGCGACCCGGACGGCGCCTCCTGCGCCGGCGACGTCGACGGCGACGGCGCCACCGGCGGCGCCGATTTCGCCGCCCTGCTCTCGAGCTTCAACCAGAGCGTGCCGCCGGGAACCGGCGGCGACTACGACGGCAACGGCATCGTGGGCGCCAGCGACTTCAGCCTGCTGCTCGGCGATTTCGGCTGCCTGCCCCCGGCCTGCACGCCCGGGGCGCTGCGCTCCTGCACGACTCCGAACGGCCCCGGCCTGCAGGTCTGCCGCAACGACGGCTCGGGCTACGAGGCCTGCGGCGACCCGCTGTGAGGGCCGGCCCGCCGAGCGTCGGGCCCATCCAGCGCCGCCTCGCGAAGCGGCACGTCGCGCAGGCTCTCGCGCAGCCGCTGCAGCGGCTCGAAGACGTAGGTCACCAGCGTGCGCCGGCCCACCACGACCCGAGCGCGACCGTGCATGCCGGCCCGCAGCGGGCGCTGCGCGCCGTCCACGCGGATGTGGTCCTCGCCGAGCTCGGCCAGGGCCCGGAAGACCGGCTGACCCTCGATCTCGACGCTGGCGGGGCTCACCCAGCGCACCCAGGCGTGGCGGACGCCGAAGCGCTGGTAGGGGAAGGCGTCGTAGAGGAGCTTCACGCCCTGCTCGGCCTGCACGCGCCCCACCGCGTTCTGCGGCAGCAGCAGCTCCGCCAGCAGCGGGTCGCCGCCGCAGGCGATCTCGGCCAGGGCCTCTCCCGGCTCGACGAAGGCCCCGCCCTGCTTCACCTGGAGGCGCAGCAGGGTGCCGGTGCAGGGAGCTGCCAGCGCCAGGGCGTCCTCGCTGCGCCGGTCGGCGTCGCGGCCCAGGGCCCGGATGCGTACCGTGGCGCGCTCGATCCGCTCGTCGAGGCCGCGCAGCGTGCTGCGGTGGTCGGCCTCCTCGACCTCCAGCTCGCGCCGCAGCCGCGAGAGCTCGGCGGGCACCTCGGCCAGCTCGGACTCGAGGCGCTCGAGCTCCAGCTCCGACTCGCGAACCTGCATCTCGCGAGCGGCGTGGTCGGTCTCGCTGAGGAGATCCTTCTCTCGCAGCGCCGCGTAGCGGGCCAGCACGCCGCGGGCGATCTCCAGCTCGCGCCGCTGGATCTCCACCATCCCCTCGAGGTCGGCCCGACGGCGCTCCAGGTGCCGGCTGCGCTCTTCCAGACCGGCGCGCGCGCTGGCGTAGCGCTGCCGCTCGATCTCGGCCTGCTCGCGGGCCGAGCGACGCTCGGCCTCGTGGCTGGCCAGGGAGGCGCTGCGCTCCCCGACGGACTCGGAGCGCAGCACGAAGAGGGTCTGGCCAGACTCCACGTCCTGGCCCTCGTGCACCCGCACCTCGCTCACCCGGCCCTCGCGCGGCGCCCGCAGCGGGCTGGCCCCGTGCTCGGGCAGCAGCTCGAAGGGCGCCTCGACGGTCTCCGGGACCTTCAGCGTGAGCGAGCCCAGCAGGGCCACCCCGAAAAGGGCGATCAGCAGCGTCGCCAGGCTGCGCACCGCCCAGAGCGGGGGGCGGGGCTCGAAGAAGTCGTCGCATTCGGTCTCGGCGTCGATCGGGCTCCTGTGGGTCTCGGGCATGACTAGACTCCGATCTGCTGGGCGCAGAGGTGGTGGTAGAGGCCGCGGCGCTCGAGCAGCTCCGCGTGGCTGCCGCTCTCGACGATGCGACCCTCGTCGAGGACCAGGATGCGGTCGGCGCGGCGCACCGTGCTCATGCGGTGCGCGACGACGATGCGGGTGCAGTGCTCCAGGGCCTTCTCGAGCTGCTCCTGCACCGCGAGCTCGGTCTCCGCGTCGAGGGCGCTGGTGGCCTCGTCGAGGAAGAGGATCGGCGGCCGCCGGTAGAGGGCGCGCGCCAGGGCGATGCGCTGGCGCTGCCCTCCCGAGAGCTGCACGCCGCTCTCGCCCACGCGGGTCTCGAAGCCCAGGGGCAGGGCGTCGACGAACTCGCTGACCCGGGCGGCGCGGGCCGCCCACAGGATGCGGCTCTGGTCGGGCGCCTCCTCGCCGAAGGCGATGTTGCCCGCGATCGTGTCGTCGAAGAGGTAGGTCTCCTGGGGCACGCTGCCGATGCGGCGGCGCAGATCGCGCAGGTCGAGCTGGCGGGCGTCGATGCCGTCGTAGAGCACGCTGCCCTCGCTGGGCTCGAGCAGCCCGGCCAGGCACTTGAGCAGGGTCGACTTGCCCGAGCCGCTCCGGCCCACGACGGCCAGGAACTCGCCGGGGCGCGCCTCGAAGGAGACCTCGCGCAGGATGGGCGTGCCCTCGCTGCCGCCGTAGCGGAAGCCCAGGCCTCGCACGGCCACGCCGCCCTCGAGCGAGGGAACCGGGCGCAGCTCGGCCGACCCGCCCTGCTCCGGCTCGCTGGTCATCACGTCGTCGAGGCGATCCAGCAGCACCGAGGAGCTCTGGTACTCGTCCCACAGGGCCAGGGCCTGGCCGAGCGGGGCGTTGGCGAAGGAGAACAGGGCGTTGAAGGCGACCAGGGCACCCAGCGTGATGTCGCCGGCCATCACCTGATAGGCCCCGACCCAGATGAAGACGATCGAGGTGGCGATGCCGACGCACTGGACGGCGGCGTCGTAGCCCATCACGCGCAGGTTCGAGCGAAACATCAGGTCGCCGAGGGAGTGGAACTGGCTCAGCATGCGGCGCCGGAAGCCGGCCTCGGCGCCGATGGCCTTCACCGTCTCGATGCCCTTGAGGGCGTCGATCTGGGTCGAGTCGTAGCGACCGAGCCCTTCCTCGAGCTCGGCGAAGACCGGGCGCAGGCGTCGCCGCGAGAGCCACATGAGGCCCGCGTAGAGCGGCGTGGTGCCCAGGAAGACCAGGGTGAGCGTGGGGCTGTAGGCGAGCATCAGGCCCAGGGCCACCGCGAGCTGGGTGAGGCCGGTGAGCAGCAGCGAGCCGCTCTTCAGCAGGAAGTCGCGCACGCGCCGGACGCTTTCCAGGCGGCGCTGCACGTCGCCGGTACGGCGCGCCGTGAAGTAGCCGAGGGGCAGCGCCAGCAGGCGGCGCACCACGAAGTCCAGGCTGGCGGCGTCGATGCGCACGGAGGCGAAGCTCACCAGGTAGCGCTGGGCGAAGAGCGACACGACCAGGAAGGCGAGCGCCGCGCCCATGGCCGCCACCACCGTGTGCAGCAGGCCGACGTCCTGATCGACCAGCACGCGATCCACGACGATCTGGGTGAAGACCGGCAGCGTCATCTGCAGACCGCTGGCCACCAGGGCCACGCCGGCCGCCCGGGCCAGCAGCCCGAGGAAGGGCCGGGCGAAGGGCAGCAGCAGGCGCAGGCCGCTGCGCTGCTCCGCCCCGGCGGCGAAGTCGCGGCTGTAGTCGAGCAGGGCCGCGTAGCCGGTCCAGCGGCGTTCGAGCTCCTCGCGCGGGATGCGGCGCAGGTCGCTGGCCGGATCGGCGATCCAGGCCCAGTCGCCTTCCAGCCGGTAGAGCACGACCCAGTGGTTGCCGTCCCAGTGAAGGATCGCCGGAAGCGGCATGGCTTCCAGCTGCGACTTCGAGACCACCGCGGGCCGGGCCGCCAGGCCGAGCCGCTCGGCGGCGCGGCACAGGTCTTCCAGGCTGGCGCCGTCGGTCCCGGAGCCCAGGGAGGAGCGGATGCGCGCCAGCGGGATCTCGCCCCCGTAGTGGCGGCAGACCATGGCCAGGCAGGCCGCGCCGCAGTCGCTCTCGTCGATCTGCCGGACGTGGGGCAGGCGCCGGATGCGCCGCCGGCGCGGCGGCCCGGGCTCGGCGGGCGCGGGCGCGGG
>CAZYOL010000029.1:16776-29180 GCA_964649065.1 uncultured Spirochaetales bacterium | reverse complement strand
GCACGCGCCTGGAGAGCGCGTGTACCCGGAAGGGTACCGTGGGTTCGAATCCCACCCTCTCCGCCAGCTGGTCCGCGTCTCCGCGGTCCGCTGAGCGCAGTCCGCTGAGCGGGTGGACGATTCAGCGGAGGAGCTCCCGCCGTCCCGCGGCCTCTTGGGCTGCGTGCCGCCGCGATCCGCGGGCCAGGTGGCCCGAGGCGATCCGGCTAGCGGCGCGGCCAGCGCACGAGGACGAGGGCAGCGCTCTCGGAGCGTCCGTCGCTCACGCGCAGCCGCACCAGCCGCAGACGCCGGCGCCGGGGCGGCTCGACGCTGACCGCGCAGCCCGTCCCGAGCAGTCTCCTGTGCAGATCGCGCCACTCGAAGCTCAGCTCGTCTCCGTCGGGATCGGTGCTCGCGCAGGCGTCGATCCGGAAGGCCTCGCGTCGCTCGGCGCGGGGCACGCGCGGAACGCGCACCACCGGCGGCCGGTTCACGTCCAAGACTACGATCGCGATGCTCTCCTGGCTGCGGAGCTGGCCCAGCGTGTCGAGCGCGAAGCGCACCCGGTGTGTTCCCGCCTGGTCGTAGCCCGGCTTCCAGTGCAGGGCTCCCGTGCCGTCGCCGCGGTCCACGAAGGTCGCCCCCAGCTCTTCCAGGGGGCGGTCGAGGCCTTCGGCGCTGAGCTCCACCGGATCGCCGTTCGGATCGCTCCCCGTGACCTCGACCACGAGCGGCTCGCCCTCGGCGGCCTGGCGGGGCCCGATCGGCGCCAGGCTCGGCAGCTCGAGGGCGTAGAGGTCGGAGTCCAGGCCGTTGCGTTGGTCCACCCAGACCACGGTGTCCCCGTCGATGGTCGCCGAGAGCTGGTCGAAGGGGTTGGTGGTGAGCTGCTGCACCGGGCAGGTCTGGGTCAGCCCGTCGTACTCGCAGAAGAAGATCTCACGGTCGGAGCCCTGGCCGCGGTCGCTCCACACGATGCGCTTGCCGGAGACCTGGGCCGCCGAGGGCGCGCCCAGGGTCTCCAGGGTGAGGACCGGACACTCCCCGCTCACGGGGTCGAGCTCGCAGGCGCGGAGCACCCTGTCGCGAAATCCGTTCGCGTAGTCCGTCCAGGTGAAGAGTCGACCCGAGAGGCTCGGCAGTTCGGGCAGCACGGTGAGAGGCGTGACCCGAGCCTCCGGACAGGCTCCCGAAGCCGCATCGAGCACACAGGTGTATAGGCCAGAGCCACTCCAGACGAAGCGGTCGCCGGAGAGGTCCGGGTGGAGCTGAGCCGAGGGGCTCGCCGCCAGGGGGTCGCCCAGGCAGCCCTCGTCGCCCTCGAGGCGACAGCGGTGGATCGACAGACGCCCATCTTCCGAGGCCATCCACACGGCCCGGTCGCCTTCGAGGCGCGGCCCGCGGGCCTGGGAGGCGCCGACGCGCCACGGCCGGCAGATCCAATCCGGGCCCTCGGCGATGCAGGTCTGGATCTCCGAGCCGGACTCGGTCCAGCTCTCCCAGGCCACGTGCCGCCCCGAGGTGCTGGGCCTCCGCTCGTCGCTCGGCGTGGTCGCGAGCGGGTACACGTCCTCGGTGTCGTCGTCGAGCTCGGCGACGAAGACGTTCACGCCTTCGTCCTCGCCGGAGACCGAGTGGGTCGACTCGAACACGACGCGATTCCCGGAGAGGTCGGGGCGAAAGTCGTTCGCCGGCGTCCCGCCGACGCGCCGCGGCGGGTTGAGCTCCAGACTCACCGTGACGTAGGATTCGAGCAGCGAGCCATCGAGGCCGCGGACGCTCAGTCGCAGCACATAGATGTCCGGCGGCTCGCCGCTGGGGTCCCAGCGGCCGAGCTCTCCGTCCACGACGGGTGCGTACTGCTCCGGCGCCAGCGGCAGCCAAGAGGCGGGCTGCTGCGTCCGGCCCACGAAGAGGCGGTAGGAGCCGAATCCTTCCCCCGCGGCGCTCCCGCGGATCGCGACCGAGGCATCGGCTCGGCGTAGCGTCTCGAAGAAGGCCGGAGAGGCGATGTCGGCGTAGAGCGCCGCGGGCGCGGCCAGGGACAGGGCCGCCGCCGCGTCGACGAGTCCGGCGCCCGACTCGCGGTCCTGTCCCGGCGGTCCGAGGTCCGAGGCACTGGCCCGGATCGTGAGCTTCACCTCGTCGGGCGTCAGCTCCGGATTCTGCGACAGCAGCAGCGCCGCGAGACCGCTGACGTGGGGCGCCGCCATCGAGGTCCCGGCCAGACGCAGGTATCGGCCCCCGACCACCAGCGGCCCTCCGATGCTCGAGCCCAGGGAGAGGAGCGACAGCACCCCGCTCGTCGGGTTGGAGTCGGGCGGCCCATCGGCAAAGCCGGCTCCTGGGGCCACGACGTCCATTCCGAAGCCGCGATTGCTGAAGCCCGCGGGCTCGTCCGCCGGGTTCGAGGCGCCGACGGTGATCGTTTCGCTCATGTTCTGGGGCGAGTAGAAGCCGACCTCGTCCGACTTGTTGCCCGCAGAGAAGACGACCACCACCCCCAGGGCGTAGGCGAGTCGCACGGCTTCCTCGGCGATCGGATTGCTCGGGCAGCGCTGGCTGCAGGACCAGCTGTTGTTCACCACCCGGGCGCCGTTCTCCGCCGCATAGACGATCCCACGCGCCAGCGCGTCGGTGCGGCCGCCGCCGCTCTCGCCGAGGCCCTTCACCGCCATGATGCGGGCGCGCGGGGCCACCCCGACCACGCCGATGCCGTTGTCGCCGACGGCGGCGACGATTCCGCTCACGTGCGAGCCGTGGCCGTTGTCGTCGAAGGGATTGGCGTCGCTGCGATCGTTGGGACCGTCGAAGCGGCCGTCCTCGTCCAGATCGAAGGAGTTGTGGAAGTCGAAGCCGTAGAAGTCGTCGATGAAGCCGTTGCCGTCGTCGTCGATGCCGTTGCGCTCGAAGTCCTGCCGCCTGCCGTCCCCGTTCAGGTCCTCGCCGGGATTCACCCAGACGTTCTCGACGATGTCCGGATGAGTGTAGTCGAGTCCCGAGTCGTTGACGGCGACGATCACGCCTTCGCCGCGGGCCCGGGTCCACGCCTCGGGGGCGCGCATGCGGAACAGGCCGAAGAGATCCTCGTAGGGCTGCCCCCACGTCCCGATGCTGCCGAAGTAGGTGTCGTCGGGTGCGCCGTTCTCGAGGTACGTGTATTCGACCCGGAAGTTCGGCTGGGCCCAGACGACGTGGGGATCCTCGCGAAAGGAGGCGACGGCGCTCGGCACCGAGGCGCCCTCCGCCAGCTCGACGCGGTAGACGTGGCTCAGATCCGGAGGCTCGACTCGCGGGCGCAGCCCGCGACGCGCGCGGAGCCGCTCCTGGCGCTGACGCAGGTCCGCTCTCTGCTGCTCGAGCGGCCGCCCGTCGGCGCGGCGGAACAGGGCCCGCACGCGGCGGACCCCGAAGCGCTGCTGCAGGCGGTCGAGCGAGTCCGAGGCGTCCCGGGTGGCGCTGCGGAAGCCGCGCCCCCGTCGGTGCAGCGCCTCGGCGCATTCGTCCAGGGCGTGCTCTCCGCTCCCCTGGAAGCGGACCAGCAGCTCGGCGGGTGCAAATGCGCGCGGACCTGCGGCCGCGGTCCCGGCGAGCCCCGCAACGAGCAGCGCGCAGCAGGAGGTCGCGCGCAGGACGGCGCGGAGCGCGATCGCGGTGCTCTGCCGTTCTCGCATCGCCGCAATCCTCCCCGAGCAAGCTAGCGAGGCGTGGGGCGCGCGGCGATCCGAGCGGGTCGCAGCCGGCAGCTCGCTCTCGGCGCTGCGAGCCGGGGGCGGAGACCCGACGGTCGCGTTGCTGAGAGTGCCCTCAGCGGACCTCAGCTCCGTCTCAGCCCGCCTCCGCCACGTTCCTCGCACTGGATCCGGGAGGAACGATCGATGCAGAAATCGCCCCGTTGGCTCTGGCTCGCGGTGTCGCTCGCCGGCTCGGCCGGCTGGCTGCTGCTGGGCTGCGCGCGCGAAGGGGTGGCCATGGAGGCCGCTCCTCCGGCCTCGCCGCAGCGGAGCGCCGCTCTGCTCGAGCGGGCGCTCGACCGGCTGGATCCGCCGCCGGGAGAGCGCAGCCGGCTCGCGACGGGAGCGGCGCGGCCCGAGGGCGCGGAGGCAGCGCTTCGCGTGGTCCAGGCGATCGCGATCGGCACCCGGCGCGGACGGCGTCGCCGCGTTCCCGCTCCCGCGCGGCGGCTCGCCTCTGCGGAGCGGCGCGCTGGGCCGGCCCGGCGCTGCTCGCTCTGCGCGGAAGCCCCTCCGGCGACGCTCCCGGCCGCACCCCGCCTCGGCGTCTGAGCCCCCGTCAATCGAGCGGGGCCTCCGGATCCAGCGGAAGCACGACGACGAAGCGCGCCCCGTCCATGCGGCCGTCCTCGATCCAGATCTCGCCGCCGTGCTCGCGCACCAGGCCGCGGGTGAGCGACAGGCCGAGCCCGGCGCCCCCGGAAGCGCGACTGCGGCTCCAGTCGAGACGGGTGAAGCGCTCGAAGACGCGCTCGCGCTGCTCGGGCGCAATGCCGGGCCCGTCGTCCTCGATCTCGAGGCGAGCCTCCCGGCCCCGCTGGGCGAGCGACACCTGGATACGACCCTTGCCATAGCGCTCGGCGTTCTCGAGCAGGTTCCGCACCACGCGCCGCAGGTCGGGCTCGATGCCCCGCACCCGCACCGGCGAGACGTCGAGGAGCGCCACCTGCGCTTCGCGCAGCGCCGCCGCCTCGGTGCGGACCATGTCGTCGAGATCGACATCCTCGACGGGTCGGAGCGACGCGTCGCTCGAGGCGCCCGGCTCGTCCAGGCGCGCCATCCGCAGCAGGTCGTCGACCAGGCGCTGCATGCGGACTACCTCTTCGGTGGCCTCGCGGGCCCGCCGGGGCCAGTCTGCCCCCTCCGGGTGAGCCAGGCCCACCTCGAGCTGCGCGCGCAGCGCGGCGATGGGGCTGCGAAGCTCGTGGGAGGCGTCGCCGACGAAGGCGCGCTGGCGGGCCGCACCCGCCGCCACCCGGTCGAGCATGCGGTTCAGGCTGACGACCAGCCGGCGGAGCTCGTCGTCCGCCGCCGGGACCTCGATGCGCCGCTCCAGGGTTCCGAAGGCGATCTGCTCCGCCTCGCGCTGGAGAGCGCCGACCACCCGCAGGGAGCGCCCGACGAGCAGCCAGGCCAGCCCCGCGACGAAGGCGACCAGCAGCGGCCCGCCGAAGAGGAGGCTGCGGGTGAGCGCCTCGAGCGTGGTGTCGACGGCTTCGAGCGACGAGTCGAGTGCGATGGCATGGGGCTTCGGGTCACCGGGGAGCCGAGCCAGGATGGCGGTCCGCAGGCGGCGCTCGCCGTCGGCCGGAGCCACCACCCGCTGCGGCCACTGCAGCGGCTCGGCGCGCGGCGCGGCCTCGGCGCGCGCCTCTTCGATGACGTCACGGCAGCTGCGCAGGGCGCCCTCGGCCCGGGCCGGGAAGCTCAGCAGCACCCCAGATTCCCGCGGACCGAAGACGGCGGCGCGGACGCACTTCTGCACGGCTTCTTCGGCCTCTACCACGATCGCGCCCATCTCGTCGGCCGCCTCCGAGAGGCTCGCGTCGGCGCGCTGGGAGGCCAGCCACTCCTGCAGGTCTGCCGTCGGCTCCTGCCCGGTCCCGGTGAACTCGAGCTCTCCTTCGGGCGTGAGCAACAAGAGCTCCGAGCTGGAATAGGGGTCGATCGGGATGGCCGACCGGCGCCTGGCGCCCTCGCCGAGCATCGAGCCAGGGCCGAGCAGCCTCACCCGGACGAAGGCCTGGCGGAGGGCGCGCCGGCGGTCGCGCTCGCGCAGATCCTCGAGCATTCCGCGCTCGACGGCCCACAGCCAGAGCGGCCCGCCCACCAGCAGGGCGGCTGCCACCCCGGTGGCCGCGAGCCCGGTCAGGCGCGCCCGCAGGCTCCGGCCCCTCGCCAGCCACCCGCTTGCCACCGGGGACGCTACCCCTCCGCCTCGAGCCGGTAGCCCAGCCCGCGTATGGTCGTGATGCTGTTGCGCTGGAAGGGGCGGTCGAGCTTCTGGCGCAGGTAGCGGATGTAGACCTCGACGACGTTGTAATCGCCCTCGTAGTCGAAGCCCCAGACCGCATCCAGGATCGCCTGCTTCGAGTGCACCGCGCCCGCGTTGCGCATCAGGAACTCGAGCAGCGAGAACTCCCGGGCGGTGAGCTTCACGGCGGCTTCGCCGCGGCGGCAGATGCGGCTGCGGGTGTCGAGCTCGAGATCGCCCACGCGCAGCACGGGCAGGCTCCTCTCGCCGCCGCGGCGCAGCAGCGCGTGGATGCGCGCCACCAGGACGGGGTAGGAGAAGGGCTTCGTGACGTAGTCGTCCGCCCCGAGGTCGAGACCGCGTCGCTCGCTGTCCTCTCCGTCCCTCGCGGTGAGCATCAGGATCGGCGTCTGGACGCCCTCCTCGCGGAGCCGGGTGCAGACCTGGTAGCCGCTCATGCGGGGCAGCATCACGTCCAGGACGATCAGGTCGTAGCGTCCCTCCTGGGCCTTGAAGAGCCCGTCCGTGCCGTCGTGCGCGAGATCCGCCTCGAAGCCCTCGGCCTTCAGGCCGTCTGCGAGGGCGCGCGCGAGGCTCTCCTCGTCCTCGACGATCAGGATGCGCACGCGAGCGATTATAGAGGAGCGCCCCAGCGCCTCCTGAGAGCTCTCTCAGGAAGCCTCAGCTTGCCCTCAGCAGCGCCGGCCTACTCTCGCTCGCATCCGGAGACATCCGGAAACAGGAGGACAGAGCCATGAACCACGCAACGAGACTTCTGGCAGCCATGACCGCGACCGCAACCCTGGGTGTGGGGACGAGCGCACTGGCGGACGGCGAGCCCGACGAGCGCGCCGCCCGGCGCGCGGAGCTCCAGGAGCGCTTCGATACCGATGGCGACGGCGTCGTCAGCGAGGCCGAGCGTTCCGCGGCCCGCGAGCAGCTCCGGGGCAAGCGCGAGGAGCTGATCGAGCAGTACGACGAGGATGGCGACGGGCGGCTCAGCCCCGATGAGCGCGAGGCGGCCGGCCTTCCGCAGCGGCCGCGGGGGTGGCGGCGCACCCGCTGAAGCCGGCGGCCAGCACCCTCGCAACCATCCACGTGCCGCCCGGTCGAGGGCGGCGAGAGGAGATCCAGACGAAGTTCCGACGGCCGCACCAGGACCGACATCAGACGTCGCGACGAACCGACCGCGACCCGGGAGGCAGAGGTGACGCGCGACTAGGAGCGGGGCCTGCGGACGGGCCTCGGAACCCACCGGCCCGTGGCTCCCGCTCTCGATCGCAGCTTCGTCCGCGCGATCGCGGCACGAAGCGCTGCTGCCGCATCCCGGCGACTTTTCAACATTTTCCCCGGTCGCCGGAGTCCTGGGCCGACGCCCGGCCGTCCGCTCCCGCCGGCTGTCGCCCGGCTCCGGGGAGGCTAGACTCCCGAATTCTCGCAGGCCCGTGGGCGCCCGTAGCTCAGTTGGATAGAGCGTCAGGTTGCGGACCTGAAGGTCGCACGTTCGAGTCGTGCCGGGCGCGCCAAGAAGGCCCAGCGAGACGCGGGCCCGGGACAATTCGCCCCGCCCAGTTCACGGTTGGGCGGCCGGCCTCGCCCAGCGCCTCTCCGGCTCGACCCGGAGCCGGGTTTCCGCCTCGGGGCGTCGGAATCATCATCGTTTCATCACGCTGAAACCGCTCCCAGGGGCGAGTGCCTCGGTGGTAAGGTTGCCCGGAGGGGCGATCCACAGGCCCCGGTCCCGACGGATGCCGTACCGAAGACCTTCGAGCCCCGAGCGTCCGAATCCGAGCTGGCTGGCGCACGTCTTCGCCCCCTTCCTGGGCTCCCTCGTGCTGGTCGCAGTCGTCGGCTCCTTCGACCTCTTCGGCCTGGACGCCAAGACCCGGAAGCTGAGCCAGACGATCCTGCTGCAGGTGCTCTCGCCCTTCTATCCCGATCCCCGCCCCGGCGAGCGCGTGAAGCCGGGGCCCGGCTCCAGGGTCCCGCCGAGTCATCCCGTGACCGTCGTGACGCTCGACCGCGATCTGCTGCAGCGGATCGATGCAACCTGGCCGCTCTCCTTCCGGCAGTATGCGTACGTCACCCGTCGCATCCTCGAGCACGAGCCCCGGGTGCTGTTCCTCGATCTCTTCTTCACCGAGGACCGGGGAGACTTCGCCGTCTTCGCCGGCCAGCTCCGGCAGATGCAGGGCCGCGTCTTCGTCGCCGCGCCCAACCCCTGCCTGATCGAGACGCCGGGGCCGGGGCGCCTCCAGGACTGGCAGGCCGGGCGTGGCCTCTTGGCTGGGGTCGTCTCCGAGGCCCGGCCCATCGTCGCCGACTGGGCGGGCTACGGCGACGCCTACCCCCTCCTCGTCCGGGCGGATGCCCATGGCGACGCCGCCGGAGCGAACGCAGACAGCCCCTGCGGCAAGCCCGGCAGGCGCTGGGGGTCACCGGCGACGGCCCTGTTCCGGAGCTACTGCCAGGAGAGCGCCAGCGAAGACTCGGAAGACTCCCGCCCGATATTCGGCTGTCAGGAGGTGGAGCGAAGTCCCGTTGCTGCAGCCTTCGAAGAGCCCATGCTGGTGCGCTGGAGCGCGGAGGTTCCCGAGGAGTCCGGACGCCTTGCCTCGACGCAGCACTGTCATCTCGTCGAGCCGTCCTGGTACGAACGCGTCGGCTTCGCCCTGAACGTGATGTGGCACCAGTCGCTGGCGGGGATCACCGGCTCGGGGAGCATCAGCTTCCAAGCCTGTCCGAGCGTCGCGACCGTCCACGGGAACGCGCTGCTCCCCACCGATGAGGACGGGGTCCGGGTTTGGGACGAGGAGCACGAGGAGCTCCTCGACGGCCTGATTCGTGACCGGGTCGTGCTGGTCGGCACCGATCTGCTGGGCACCGGTGACGAGGTCGTCTCTCCGGTCCACGGCAAGCTGCCCGGCGTCTATCTCCACGCCATGGCTCTCGACAACCTGATGAGCTTCGGGAGTGAGTATCTGCACACGCCCAAGGGCAATGCATTGCTCGAGCTCGCGCTGCTGGCGATTCCCCTCTATCTCGTCTCGGCGGTCCGACCCTACCAGCGCGACCTCCGCCTGGGCGGACTGCCCTCACGACTGCTGCTCACCCTGGCCTTCCTCCTGCTCCTCGCACTCGTCATGGCGATCGCCTACGCGCTGTCGCTGGCCGTCGCCGTGACGCTTGCGGTGGCCCGGCACGAGGAGCCGGTCAACTGGCTCGGAATCGCGACTGCCGCTCCCCTGCCACTCGTTCCAGGCTTGCGGGCGATCTGGAAGGGATTCATCCAGGAAAGGAGTACCGATGCGCCTCCTCAGTTCTCTCCGCTGGACTACCTCGACTACTCGACCCTCCCCCGTTCCGCCCCCGAGAGCTCGGGGCCTCCTGCGCCAGGTGGCGCTGGCGCTCTCCACGTTGTGGCTCGCGACGGCGGCGGGCGGCGATGAGCAGGCCCCGCTGCGGATCGACAAGTTCGTCTCCAAAGAGGTCGCCATTCGGGACGCCGAGGGGCAGTTCGTGGGAACGCGTCCCGCCAAGGCCTTCGGGAAGCCGCCGATCGAGATCCGAGATCTCAACCGGGCTGCGGTCCAGGTGCTCGACAAGGAGGGGAAGGCCGTCTGGGTCGACCGCATCGACGTCAAGCTGAACCACTCCGGATCCGTCCAGGAGCTCTGCAAGACCCTGGCCATGGCGGATAGCCCGGACCGGACCAAGGCGGCGACCATGGGCGTGGCCTCGGCCTGCAGCAAGTAGCCATGCGATCTCGGCCCGCGACCCCCATCGTGGCAGCCCTGCTGCTGGCCTGCGCGACGACCGTCTTCGAGCCTCCGTATCAGCAGTTCGAGGGCAAGTTCATCGATCACGTGGATCCCCAGCCCGTCGACGAGAAGCTCTTCGGAGGGCGCCGCGAGGCGCGTTCCCTCAGCGGCGAGCCCCATCGGGAGAGCACTCTCGACACCTTCGGTGGCTTCAGCCTGATCGAGGCTCCCGAGGTGAAGGGGGTGCTGGAGGAGCTGCTCGCGCGGATCGTCCGTCACTATCCCCACGCGACGCCGGAATTCGAGATCTTCGCGACCTCGAGGCGGGAGTACGGCGCCTACGCCACGCCCTACAACGACATCTTCGTGTCGCTGGGCACGCTCGAGCAGATCGAGAGCGAGGACGAGATGGCCTTCATCCTCGGGCACGAGGCGGCGCATGCACTGCTCGGGCACTTCCAGCGGGAGGAATTCCTCACCATCGAGGGGCAGGTGGAGACGGCGGCCCTCGGCGCATCGGTGGTGGCGACGAGCCTGGCGCGGAGCGATCTGCGGAAGGGCGCCGGAGGGACCCACCGCCTGGTGGTCACGGATGCCAAGTCCGTCCAGAGCGACGTCGCCATCGCCACACTTTCCTACTTCGCGGTTCAAGAGCTCTCCGGGAGCGTCTTCGCGCCCATGTGGAAGCGGCACCAGGAGGACGAGGCGGACCTCCTCGCGATGGACCTGATGGTGAGAGCGGGCTATGCGGCGAGTGGCTCCATGAGCACGCTCGAACGCATCGGTCAGATCGAGGAAGACAAGGCATTGCGCAAGAAGCTGGCACTGGAGCGCCAGCGCGCGACCTACGGCTCCCTGCTGCTGGACAGTGCGTCGAAGGGCGGGCTCGAGGGCCTCGTGAACACCGGCTCCCGGCTGGCGACCGGCGAGGGGCTCCGGATGGCGAACGAACGTCGCGAAGACCTGCAACGGGAGCATCGTCTGGCGGTCGAGCGCCGCGAGGACATGACCGCGTACTACAAGCGCGAGTACCTGCGCGAGCGCCAGGTCGCCCACGTGAGCGCCGGGGCGGTGGGCATCCGCGAGCGGCTCTGGAGCGGGCGCAGCGGCGAGATCCTCCGCCACCACGTCGCTGCGCACGAGGCCCTTGCGGCCCTGGAGGAAGGCCGGCTCGAGGACGCCGAAGCGCTGGGCCGTCGCTCGATCTCGGGGCCGACCCGTCGAGCTCCCTTCCCGCGCTTCGCGATGTACCAGATCCGGCGCGCCCAGGGGCGCCTCGATCACGCACTCAAGAATCTCGAGATCGCGAGAACGGCTCCGAACGTGCCGGGCTCGGTGCTGCTGAGCCTCGCGGAGGAGTACATGGTGCACCAGCGTCCGAAGGACACGCTCGACGTCATTCGCGAGGCGGGGGAGCGCTTCGGCACGACGGAGCCCTTTCTTCCCATCGAGGTCGCGGCCCACGGGGCGCTCCGCGACGAGGCTCGGATGCTGGAGGCCCTGGACCGCTGCAGTCTGACCGAGAAGAAGTCGCTCATCCGGCGCTGCGAGGCACGCGTCCCCGAGGAGATGCGACCGGAGCAGGAGGACCCGACCGAGCAGCTCCGTAAGCTCTTCGGAGGCTCGTAGCGGTCGGAGATCGAGCGGGTGGAGAGGGATGCGACGCCGATCGAGACCGAAGCGGGACGGACGACTCGCATCGCGACGGGGTTTGCGCCTACACTCGGCGCCGCCCGAGACCCGCCATGTAAGAAGGTCCGTCGCCCATGCGCTCCCCCGCCGCTCTTGCCGCCGCCGTGCTGCTCCTCTCCACCGGCTGCATCCAGGCCTCCTGGACGCCCGTCGAGATGGGAGTGGTGCCGCCGGCGCAGATCTTCCGGGAGGACACCGAGGTCCGCGGCCTGCGCATGGCGCTCGTCTACGCCGAGAATGCCAGCCTCACGGGCTTCGACTTCGCCCTGATCGACGCGCGGGTCACCGGGCCCGTGCGGGGCGTCCAGTTCGCCGGCTTCTTCACCAACACCCAGGGCTCCGCGGACGGCCTCCAGCTCGGCCTCGCCAACGGCACGCGCGGTGCGCTGCGGGGCCTCCAGCTCGGCGGTGGCAACGGCGCCGGCTCGGCGCACGGCCTGCAGCTCGGCCTCCTGGTCAATCGCACCGGCAGCACGGACTCGGTGGCGAGCCGCTTCGGCGACCTCTACGGAGCACAGCTCGGCATCATGAACCAGGGCCTGCTCCACGGCCTGCAGACCGGTCTCTACAACGATGCGGGCGCGGGCGGGCTCGGCGCCCAGCTCGGCCTGCTGAACGTGGCCGGCGACCTGCGCGGTGCCCAGATCGGCCTGCTCAACTTCAACGGGCGGGGCTTCCTGCCCTTCTTCCCCCTGGTGAACTTCAACGTGCGCTGAGCGCTCGACGTTCGGCGAACCAGACCTCCTGGGCCCCCGATGAGCCGCGAGCCGAACCCCCATCACGCCGCGGCGCTGCTCTGCGTCGCCGCCCTCGCCGCGCTGCTCTACGCCCGCACCCTCGACGCGCCGCTGATCTTCGACGACATCCCGAACATCGTCGAGAATGCGGCCGTCCACGCGGAGTCGCTGGCGCCGGGGCGGGCCCGGGGGGGCGCCCCCCCCGCCGCGCGCGCACCCCCGGCGGCGGGGCGCGCCCGGGGGG
>CAZYOL010000029.1:0-16766 GCA_964649065.1 uncultured Spirochaetales bacterium | reverse complement strand
CGCCGCCCATCTCCGACTTCAGCCCGACCACCGTCGAGATGGCGGCGGTCCACGCGTTGTCCCGGGCGCCGGCGCGCCGGGGGCGCGCCGCCACCGAGAGCGAGCTCAACGCGCGGCCGGTGGCCTACGCGAGCTTCGCCGCGAATCACGCCCTGCACGGCCTGTCACCGGCCGGCTACCACGTGGTGAACATCGCCGTCCACGCGGCCATGGGCATGGGGGTCTACGCCTTCGCCTGGCTCCTCTTCGCGGTGCTGGCCCGGCGGCCGGGCCAGCGCGGGCTGCCGCGCCCCGAGGACGCCGGCTGGGCCGCCTGGATCGCAGCGCTGCTCTTCGTGGCGCATCCGATCCAGAGCCAGGCCGTCACCTACGTCGTGCAGCGCATGACGAGCCTGGCCGCGCTCTTCCACCTGTGGGCTGTGGTGCTCTACCTCTGGGGGCGCGAGCGACCCGAGCGCCGCGTCCGGGCCTGGCTGGGCTGCGGGCTCTGCTTCCTGCTGGGTCTGGGCTGCAAGCCGATCGTCGCCGTGCTGCCCCTGGCGCTGCTGCTGGTCGAGTCGCTGCGGCCCGAGCGCGCGGGCCTCCGGCTGCTGGCCCGCTCGTGGAAGGAGATCCTGGTCGGGGTCGCCTTGGCGGGCTGCGTCGCGGCCCTCTGGCTCGGCGAAGCCCTGGTGACGGCGATCCTCGCCGGATACGAGCGCCACGACTTCGGCGTGGGCGAGCGGCTCCTCAGCCAGCCGCGCGTGCTGCTCTTCTACCTCTCCCTGCTCCTCTGGCCCGCGCCCGGACGCCTGTCGCTCATCCACGACTTCCTCCCTTCCCGCTCGCTCTTCGAGCCGGCCACCACGCTTCCGAGCCTGCTGGCGCTGCTGGCCCTGGCGGCGCTGGCCTGGCGCGTACGCCGGAGCTGGACCCTCTTCGCCTTCTCCCTCGCCTGGGCGGGGCTGCACCTGCTGATCGAGTCCTCGATCATCGGTCTCGAGCTGGTCTTCGAGCACCGGCTCTACCTGCCGTCGGTGGCGCTCTTCGTGGCGGCCGCGGGGGCTCTCTTCGACCTGCTCCCGCGCCGGCGCGCGGCCCTGGCTGCGGCCGCCGCCTGCCTGCTGGCGCTCTCCGGAGCGACCCTCGTGCGCAACGAGACCTGGCGCGACGCCCTGGGCTTCTGGGAGGACGCCCGCGCCAAGTCCCCGGAGGCCTATCGGCCCTACTCCTTCCTGGGCAAGGAGTGGCTGGCACGCGGCGAGCCCGGGCGCGCGCTGCCCCTCTTCTTGACCGCCATCGAGAAGGCCCCGGAGGACCCGACGCCCTACCACAACGCCGGCGTCGCCCTCGAGCGACTGCGCCGCTTCGAGGAGGCGGGCGAGTACTTCCAGCGCGCCTTCGGCCTGAATCCGGAGGCGCTCCACAGCCGCATCTCCTACGCCAACTCGCTGGCCCATCGCGGCCAGCTCGCGCCGGCCGCCCAGCAGCTGGAGCGGGTGCTGCGCATCGATCCGGAGCATGCCGAGGCCCACGCGACGCTCGGTGCCCTGCTGATGACGGCCGGTCGCGTCGAGGAGGGCGGGCGTCACATCGAGCTCGCCTTCTCGCTCGACCCGAGCCATCCGGTAGTCCAGCGGGCGCACGCGCTCTACCGCCAGCAGGGTCGCTAGCGGGCGGAGCGACCCGCGCCGGATTGCGGGCTAGCGTCGCAGCGGGAGGTCGGCCCCGTCATGACCCGCGCCTCGCGGCAGCGCCTGGCGATCGGCGCTGCGCTGCTCGCGTGCCTCGCCGTCGCCCTGCGCGTCCACAACGCCTTCGACTACCCGCTGGGCAAGGGCTTCGACGCGGAGGCCAACTGGGAGTACATCGAGCTGCTGCTCGAGGGCTTCCAGATTCCCGCCCCGGACTCGTTGTGGGCGGCGGCCCATCCCCCGCTCTACTACTGGCTGGCTGCGGGGCTCGGGCGCGCGGTCGGGGGCGAGAAGGCGGCGGTGATCGTGGCGGCCCGCCTGCTGGGCAGCGCCCTCGCCCTGGGCTCGATCGCGCTCTGCGTCCTGCTGGTGCGGCGCCTGCATCCCGGCGACCCGCGACGCGCCTTCCTGGCGGGAGCGCTGCTGCTCTTCCTGCCGGTCCACGTCTACGTGAGCGCCATGCTGAACGAGGAGATCGTGGCCGCGGCCCTGGTCTCGGCGACGGCCGTCGGGGTCGTCTTCGACCTGCGGCGAGACGAGGGATCCGGCCCCTGGAGCGCGGCCGCACTCGGCGCCCTGGGCGGCCTGGCCCTGCTGACGAAGCTCTCGGGCCTGCTGGTGCTGGGCGCGGGCGCCCTCGCCTACGCGCTCGAGGGGCGCGCCCGCGGCGAGCTCGCTCGCGGAGCGCTGCGGGGCGCCGTCTTCGGCGCCGCCGGAGCCGTCGTCGGAGGCTGGTTCCTGGCGCGGAGCTGGCTGCTCCACGGCTACCTCTATCCCTACCAGCTCGACGTCCACGCGGTCATGGCGAGCATGCCGCCGGGCTCGCGCAGCCTCCTCGACTACCTGCGGGTTCCGCTGGCCACCTGGCGTGCCCCGGTCGCGGTGTCGCCGGAGCTGCTGCACTCGGTCTGGGGCACCACCTACGCCTCCGCGTGGTTCGATGCCCACCGCCACTTCCTGCCCCGCTCGCTGCCGGCCGCAGCGCTCCCCGCCCAGCTGCTGACGCTGCTCGGGCTGCTGCCGACCGCCGCCTTCGCCGCGAGCGCGCTGCGCGGCGCCCGCCGCCTGCTCTCGGGGGGCGCCGGCCCGGATGCGCTGCTGCTGCCGCTCGTCGGGCTGACGCTGCTGGGCTATGTGGCCTTCACCTGGCGGAACCCCTGGTTCGCGACGCTCAAGGCCAGCTACCTGCTGGGCCTCTCGGTGCCCTTCGCCTACTACGCGAGCGAATCCCTGGCGGCCTGGACGGCGCCGGGCCGGGTGCGTTCCGCCGTGGTCTGGCTCTACCTGGCCCTGCTGGCCGGCCTCAGCGTGGCGGTCTTCTGGCACGGCCTGTGGTTCGAGAAGCTCGACGACCCGGGCCTGCGCTGGACTCCCGTGCGCCCGGAGCCCTTCTCCCGCTGAGCGTCAGCCGCCGCCGAGCAGGCGCTGGGTGGCCTCCGAGATGTAGGACTGCGGAAGCGCGGCACCGATCGCTCCCCAGTAGCTGCGCGCGGCGTCGGGATCGGCCGCGGGGAAGACGAGCCCGGTGGTGAAGACGACGGCTGCCAGGGCCACGGCCGCGGCCGAGGCCAGCAGCGCGCCCGCCCTCGCGCGCGGGCCGAGCAGGCCGCAGCCGCGCGCGAAGAAGGCCCCCGCCGGCGCGATCAGGGGCAGCAGGTAGGAGGCCTTGGCGGCCGCCAGGGAGGGCGCCAGCCAGGTGAAGGCCGCGTAGCTGGCCAGCCCCAGCAGCGTCGACGCCACGAGCGGGCTCTCCTGGCAGCGGCCCCGGCTGCGCACGACCTCGACGGCCGCGCGGCCGAAGCCCAGCAGCACCAGCAGCGTCGGAGCGACACCGAGCAGCAGCAGCGCACGACCCCAGCCGAGGCCCTCGGCTCCCGGGCGCCGGGCGGCGCGGATGCCGAAGGGGTCGAACCAGAGCCCCGCGTAGGTCAGACAGGGAACGTTCAGCATGGCCGGGCTGGCGCCGGCAATGCGCCCGTCCGGGGCCAGCCGGGTGACGTAGGGATGCTGCCCGCAGCGCCAGGAGACTCCCGCGTAGTCCGACAGCCGACGCGGCCGCACGAGCAGTCGCTCCTCGAGCTGCTTCATCGGCTCGAGGCTGCGCGTGAAGGGCAGGGGCGTGCCCGTGATCGCCAGGTTGCGCGCGTAGACCGGGCCGGCGATGGCCAGCACGCAGGCGGCCATCGCGGCCAGGGCGGCCAGTGCCCGGCGGTCGAGGCCGCCGCGCAGGTAGGGCGTGAGCGCGGCCACCGCCAGCCAGGCTCCGGTGTACTTGGTGGCGAGCGCCAGGCCGGCCAGCAGGCCGACGCCCAGGGCCGCGGGCCGGTCGCCCGGGTCGCGCTGCAGGTCGAGCAGCGGCGGCAGGGCGAGCGCGGCCAGGCCCGCGGCCAGGGCCTCGTTGCCGACCATGCTCGCCGCCAGCTGCGAGACGGGCAGGAACAGGGCCAGGGCGCTGGCCGTCACGGCCACGACCGGTGAGGCGCCGATGCGCAGCGCGAGGCGCTGCACCGCCAGCCCGATCGCCAGCGCGCCCAGCAGGCTGGGCAGGCGCAGGGCGAAGAGCGTGACGCGCCCTCCGAGCGGCTCGAAGGCGCTCCAGAGGGCCGCCCCGAAGAGATAGGACAGAGGCGGGTGGAAGCTCGACCAGCCGGAGAGGGGATGCGGAAGCCGGCCCCGCTCCAGGATCGAGAGCGCGTAGGCCGCGTGCGCCCCCTCGTCGTAGCCCCAGAAGGCGGGCTGCGAGGCCGCGTTCCAGGCGTAGGAGCCGGCCGCCAGGGCCAGCAGCGCAGCCAGGGCCATCACCGCGGTGCGTACCTCCTCGCGCTCCGCGGCTCGCACATGGCAGAGCGAGCATCGCACGTTCGAGGTCGGGTCACACCCGGTATACTGCGCACGACGCGTGCAGGGACCGGCAGCGACGCGATGAAGCCCCGGCGGATCCTCTCGTCGCCGCACGCCACGGCCGGCTGCCTCCTGGGCCTGGGCGTGCTCGCGCTCTTCGCCGACCTGCTGCTCTTCGGCGACGGTCGCATCGTCTCCTTCGAGCGCGGCGACGGCGCCTTCTACTTCTCGCGTATCCGCGCCTTCGCCTTCGGCGAGATGGCCCGCGGCAACCTGCCGCTCTGGAATCCCCACGTCTACTCGGGGCACCCGCTCTTCGGCACGCTGCAGCCGGCGCTGCTCTACCCGCCGAACCTCGTGTACCTGCTGCTGCCGATCTCGACCGCCATGAACCTGGACGCGGCGCTCCACCTCTTCCTGACCGCCTTCCTGAGCTTCGCCTGGGCGCGCGGGCGCGGCTTCGAGACCCGGTCGGCACTGCTGGTCGGGGCCATCGTGGCGCTCTGTGGGGCGACCTCGCTGCGCCTGATGGCGGGGCAGCTGAGCGTGCTGGCGGGCAACGCCTGGCTGCCCGCCGTGCTGCTGGCGGTCGAGCGCAGTCTGGAGCGGCCCAGCCCGGGCTGGCTGCTGCTGGGCGTGGCGGCGCTCACGCTGCAGCTCCTGGCCGGCTATCCCTTCTGCGTCCTCGCCACCGCCCTCACGGCCGGCTGCGTCGCGCTGCTGCGAGTCCGCAGGATCCAACGTCCGGGGCCGAGCCTGGCCGCCCTGGCCGTGCTCTGTGTGGCTCCCCTGCTGCTGGCCGCCGTGCAGCTGCTGCCCGCCCTCGAGGTGAGCGCCGAGAGCACCCGGGCCGGAGGCACCCGCTTCGCCTTCGCGAGCCGCTTCTCCTTCCCGACCGAGAACCTCTTGACCGCCCTGGTGCCGGCCTTCTTCGGAGACCTCGTCCACATCCAGTACTGGGGACGCGAGTACTTCTGGGATGCCTCCATCTACTTCGGGGCTCCGGTGCTCTTCCTGGCCGCTTTCGGGCTGCGCGGTGCCCGGGCGCGCAGCCTCGATGCGGCCCCGCTGGCCCTGCTCCTGCTGGTCCTCGCCCTGGGGAGCGAGCTGCCCTTCTACCAGTGGCTGCACGCCAGCGTCCCGGGCTTCGATCGCTTCCGGGCGCCTTCGAAGTTCCTGTTCGCGCAGTCGCTCTTCGTGGCCCTGCTGGCGGCCGAGGGCCTGGAGGCGCTGCGCCGTCGCACGGAGCCGCCGCGTCTGGCGCTGGGGCTGGCCATCGGCCTCGGCGCCCTCCTCCTCCTGCTGGCGGCCGCGATTCCCCTCGCCACGGGGAGCCGAGGGGAGCCCGGTCTCTGGGATCGGCTGGTGAAGACCGTGGCGGGCGTGCGCTTCTACACGCCGGAGTTCGCGCGCGAGACGGCGTCCTTCGCCTCGGGCCGCCTGCTCCGCGCCACCGTCCCCGTGGCGCTGCTCGCCGCGCTGCTGGCCGTCTGTGGCCGGCGGCGCCGGGCTGCCGGCTTCGTGGCGCTGCTGGGAGTCGCCCAGCTCTTCGCCTTCGCCCGCGAGTACCGCTCCGAGTTCCACCCGGAAGAGCTGAGACAGCCCGAGCTCTGGGCCTTCGTCGAGTCGCATCGACCGGGCCGGGATCGCTTCTACGACTTCCGTCCGACGGCCGAGAGCTGGTGGGGCCAGGCCAACTGGGCCGTCGAGGCCGGGGCGCACTCGATCTGGGGCTACGACCCGGTGCAGTCGCGCCGCTACATCACCTTTCTCGGGAGCCTCTGGCGAGGCCGCTACGTCGAGGCCCAGCCCCTGCAGATCCTCGCCGGAGAGCCGCACCCCCGGATGGCCATCCTGCGCACCCGCTACGTGGTCGCAGAGCAGGGCGTCGAAGAGCTCTCCGACCCGCTGCCCCGCTTCCTGCTGCTCCGGGAGTACCGCGTGCTCGACGAGCCCGGCATCGTGGAGACCCTGCTCGAGGAGAGCTTCGACCCGCGCCGCACGGCGCTGCTGGAGTCCGAGCCACAGCCCGCGCCGGACGCGGGCGGCAGCGACGGGAGCGTTCGCGCGCTGGAGGAGTCGACCGACCACCTCGTGCTCGAGGTCGAGCTCTCGAGCCCGGCGCTGCTGCTGGTGACCGACGCCTATGCGGGCGGCTGGCGGGCCTTTCTCGAGACCGGCGCTCCGCAGCGCGAGCTTCCAGTGCTGCCCGCCGACCTCGTGCTGCGCGCCGTCGCCCTCCCGGCGGGCGCGCATCGACTGCGGCTCGAGTATGCGCCGCCGGGCTTCCGGGTCGGGCGCTGGATCTCTCTCGCCTCCCTGGGGATCTACGCGGGCTGTGCGGGAGCGTGGGGCCTGTCCCGGATGCGCTCTTGAGCGCGGGGAGGCCCCGACTGGCTCCGCTGGCCGCCGGCAGCCTGGCCGTGCTGCTGGCCTTCGTCGCACTGCAGCTGGCCAACCTCTCCCATCCCCTGCTCTGGCACGACGAGTCCGAGACGGCGATGTTCGCCCGCCGGGTCCTGCAGTACGGCTTCCCGAAGGTCCACGGCGAGCGCAACGTCGTCTACTCGCTCTGGCAGCGAGGCGGGGTGGGAATCCACGAGGAGACGGACGCCTACACGGGCTCGCCCTGGGGGCAGTACTACTTCGGCGCCCTCGCCGTCGCCCTCTCGGACACCTCCGGCGATCTCTACGCGCGCACCGGGCTGCTGAGGCTGCCCTTCGCGCTGGCCGGGCTGGCGGGCCTCGCCGCCATGCTCGCCGCCGTGCTTCCGGCCCTTCGGGGCGGAAGAGCGCGCTGGCTCTTCGCTCTGCTCTTCGGCCTGCTGCTCCTCTACTCGGTGTCGCTCCAGCTCCACCTGCGCGAGGCCCGTCACTATCCGCTGGTGGTGCTGGAGCTCGGCATCCTGCTGTGGCTCTTCCTGCGCCGACACGTCTTCGCGTCGCTCGGCTCTCGGGGCTACGCGGTCGGGACGGTGCTGGCGCTGCTGGCCCTCTTCCACACCTTCCATCCCGCCTTCGCGGCCTTCGGCCTGGCCGCCGTGGCCTGGCACGGAGGCGGCGCTTCGAGCCGTCGGCAGCCCTGGCGGAATCGCCTCGCGCAGCTGCTGGGCGAGCTGGCTCCGCTGCTGCTGGCCGCCGCCCTGGCGCTGCCCGCCCTGCTCTTCTTCGACTTCCTGGACCAGACGCGCGGCTGGGTCGAACGCTTCTCGGATGCCGGGACGACCCTGGGCAACCTGGGCTTCGTGGCCTGGACCCTGCTCCGCTACGACTTCCTGGCCCCCGCGCTGCTGCTGCGTCTGGCGCTTCTCGCCGGCGCGCGCGACGGGCCGGCCGGGTCCGCGCGCCGGGCCGCCGGCTTCCTGGCGCTGCTGGTCACCGCCTACGCCGTGGTGATCGCCCAGGTGCCCTTCGTCTTCGAGCGCTACTTCGTCGCGTTGAGTCCGCTCGTCTCGCTGTGGCTGCTGCTCGATGCCTTCTCGCTCCGGGAGGTCCTGCAGCGCGGGCCGCGCCCGCTCGCCCGGGCGCTCGCCGCGCTGGCGGCGCTCGTCTTCCTCGTCGTGCTCGGCCTGCGCTGGCCGGAGCTGCAGGGCCGCCTCTACGAGGCGGCGGTGCCCTACCGCGGTCCTCTCGACTTCGTGATCCCCTACCTGGCCGAGCGCTACGAGCGACCGGAGGAGCTGGTGATCGCGACCAACTACGAGGGACCCGCCTACATGTTCTACCTGGGAAGCCGCGTCACGATCGGCTTCTACGGCGCGAATCTCGACCGCGACCTCGAGGTCGTTCCGGACGTGATCGTGCCCCGCTCCTGGCCGGAGCACCTCGAGATCCTGAAGGCGCTCTCGGAGCAACGCCCCTACGCGGCCCGCGAGTTTCCCGTGACCAACCTGCCCTGGAACAACAGCCCGGCCCTGTCGCCGCGGCTCGGCCGGCCCACGGCGCATCGCTTTCGCACGCCCCGGCCCGAGGCCGGCGAGCCCGCTCTGGTGATCCTGGAGCGGCCCACCGCGGGCTAGTGCAGGTAGCCGAGCTGGCGCAGCGCCTCGCGCATCTCCTCGTCCGCCCGGGCGGGAGCCACCCGGACCGGCCGGCCGCGCCCGTGCTCGTCGAGGCTCGCATCGAGCCGCGCAGCCGGCGCCACCGCGCCGGCCGGGCTCTCGGAGAGATCGCTCTCCGAGAGCCGCAGCAGGCTGGAGGGGCTGCCGGTGGAGCGCAGCCGCTTCCACGGCCACTCGATCGCCGCCCTCAAGTCTCGGTCGAAGCGCTCGCCGAAGCGCAGCACCGCGGTGGGCTCGCGGTAGAGCTCGGCGAAGGCGGTGTGCCGCTCGCCGAGCGGCACACCTTCCACCGGGGCCGGCAGGGTCAGGGACAGCTCCGAGGCGACGAGTGGCAGCAGGTCGACGAGCTGCACGGGGGTCGGGTCGCGACCGCCGGCGTTGCGTCCGTCGGGATAGCGGATCACCAGCGGGATCCGGACGATCTCCTCCGAGAGCCAGTAGGTGTGACCCAGGCGGCCTGCCTCACCCAGGGCCTCTCCGTGATCGGCGGTGACGATGACGAGCGTCGGGGCCCCGCGTCGATCGACGGCTTCGAGCAGGCGTCCGAGCTGCTCGTCCATGGCGCGGATCTCGCCGTCGTAGCGATCCACCAGCGCGGCTCGCTCCTCGCCGCCCAGCTTGTGCTCGCCGCGCAGCACGGCGTCGAAGGGCAGCTCGAAGGAGCCGCTCGCAAAGGCCCGGCCGCTGGCGGCGACGGCCGCCTCGGCGGGCGGGTCGTAGGGCATGTGGGGGTCGAAGTAGTTGACGAAGAGCAGGAAGGGCGAGCCCGCCGCGACGCCGTCCAGCCAAGCCAGGGCTGCGTCGGTCAGCTCGCGGGCCGGGCGGCCGGCGAAGCCGCTGACCGCGTCGTCGAGCCGCTGGAAGCCCTGCAGCAGGCCGAAGCTGCGGTGCAGCCAGGGTCCGCCGACGAAGGCCCCCGTTGCGTAGCCGGCCCCGGCCAGCAGCTCGGCCAGGGTGTGGTGCTCCTCCGCGAGTCGGCCGGCGCGCAGCCACTCGGCGACGGGCATGCCGATCACCCGCGAGAGCTCGCTGCCGCCCGGGTCGAAGCGCGCGCCGTGCGAGCGCGGGTAGAGCCCGGTGAAGAGCGAGGCGTGGGCGGGCAGCGTCCAGGCGGAGGTCGACCAGGCCCGATCGAAGCGCACGCCGCTGCGGGCCAGGGCGTCCAGGCTCGGCGAGGTCGGGCGGGGGTAGCCGTAGGTGGAGAGGTGATCCACGCGTGTGGTGTCGAGCGTGACGAGAACCAGCGAGACCGGCTCACCCGCTTGCAGGGCCTGCAGCTGCGCTGCGGCGCGCTCCCAGAGCTCCTGCAGGCCGCTGGCGCGGCGCAGCGAGATCGAATCGCCTCGCTTCCGCAGGCTGTTCCTGCGGACGGCGGCGGCGAACTGGATTCCGTCGAGGAGCTCTCGACGCTCGGTCGCCGGCGCCTGCGCGAGCTGGGCCTCGATGCGCGGCAGCGACTCGTGGATCTCGAAGGCCCGGGCCAGGCCCCAGCCGGCCCCGTACAGGGCGCGGCTGCGCCGCTCCGGATCGGGCAGCCGTCGGATCGCCGCCAGCACGCGCGGCAGGTCCTCCGGCGACTTGCGGCGAATCAGCATGCCGCGGACCTCCTCGCCCAGCTCGCGGGAGAGCGCGGTCTCGGGGCCGGTCCAGCCCGCGAAGATCAGCGTCGAGGCGGCACTGGAGATCAGCAGCGCGAGCGCGCCGGCGAGCGCAAGGCTGCATCGCACGCCCGACTCGCCTCGATCGCCCGGGCCAGGCTGATGCAGACCGGCGTCAGGCCCAGCACGACCAGCGGCGTGAAGAGGCGGCTCGTCTCGACGGAGCCGGGCACCACCGCGTAGCGCGAGGCCAGGTAGACGCTGACGTAGAGCAGCACGTAGACCGGGAACACCAGCTCGAGTCGGCGTTGCCGGGCGGCCGCATCCGGGGGCGGCCTGCGGCCGTCCCGCAGCGCGGCGAGCGCGCGCTCGAGGGCGGCGAGGCCCGCCGGCACGCAGGGCACCACCACGCCCAGCGCGATCCAGAGCCGGGCGTCGCCGGCCAGGCCCGGAGCGGCGGGGTCGAGCAGCACGCCCGGGAGCACCGTCGTGAAGAGCTCGGCGGCCTTCTCGAGCAGCGGGGGCGAGGTCCAGGGGTCTGCCGCCTCGCGCAGGCCGAAGATCTCGAGCGGGCGCTGGAGCCCTGCGAAGCCGGAGCGCAGGTTGTAGACGAGCCAGGGGACGAGCCCCAGCGCGGCGCCCGCGGCGGCCAGCGCCAGCTCGCGCGGGCGCGGCAGGCGCTCCAGCCACAGCCAGGTGAGAGCGCAGGCGGCCAGGGAGAGCGCCGAGGCGTAGCAGAGCCAGATGCCCAGCCCGGAGAGCAGACCGAAGGCCAGCCAGCGGCCGGCGCTGCGCCGGCCGGACAGCAGACCCAGGAAGAGGGCGAGCTGGGCCACGCTCGCGAGCAGTGACTCCGCGTAGCTCCCGAGCACCACCAGGCTCCAGTAGGCCGGGGCCGCCGGCAGCGCGACGTAGGCGGCGCCGGCCAGCCGGGCCGAGGTGGCTCCGAAGTAGCGCCGGTGCAGCGCGTAGAGCAGCGCGAGCGTCGCCCCCGAGAAGAGCAGGGCGACGGCCTTGAGCGCCGCGGTGGACTCCCCCAGCAGCGCGAAGACGGGCAGGCCCAGGGCGATCACGACCAGGGACCCGCCCTGGTAGTGATCCGCCTGCAGGTCGAGGAGCGGTGGGCTCGAGCCCTCCAGCCACTCCGCGATGGCCATCCAGCGGTAGGCCTCCTCGAAGTAGCTGGCGCTCTCCGGCCGCAGCCCGATCCAGGCGAGCCGCGAGCCCGCCCAGGCCGCGAGCAGGACCGCCAGCCACAGGCGGTCCCCGGCGCTCCAGCGGCTCGGCTGCACGAGCGCACGGTAGGCGAGCCGGCCGCCCGACGCAGTCGCTCCGGGATGCTTCTCGTCACCCCGCGGTGACGCCCGCGTCCCATCGGGTGTCTCGGCCGACGGGGCGGATCTCGCGGATCCCCACTGCGCCTCTCTCGCCGACACGCCGGAGGCCTGTGGGCTGGGCTTCGAGCGGGTGCTCGTGCTGCCGCCCCTGATGGCCGCCCGACGCCGGCGCCTCCACTCCCGATCTCAAGCCCGGCCGGCGGCGCGCCGATTCCGCTGAGGCGGAAAGGCCGCGCCCGGGGAGAACTTGGGGCCGCGGCTGCCGCTTCGGGAGGGCGCAGCATGCGGACGCTTCGACTGGCAACGGTGAGCCTGGCGGCGCTGTGGGGGCTCGGCTGTGCCGTGGGCCTCGAAGCCGCCGGCGTGGTGACGGCTCCGATGAACAAGCGGGGCCAGTTCGAGGAGATCCAGGGCCGCTACACGGCCGACATCCGCTTCGGCCTCTTCGAGGAGGCCAAGGCCTACGTCGAGCCCGATCTCCAGCCGCGCTTCATCCAGGAGATCCCGCGCTTCGAGCAGATCCGCTTCAGCGATCACCAGGTGGAGAGCATCGAGCTGGACGGCCTGCGCACCCAGGCGACCGTCGTGGTCCGCTACCGCGGCTACTGGCTCTCCTCGCCCTTCGAGCGCGAGGTGCGTGTCACCCAGCGCTGGCGGCGTGCGGCGCCCAGCCAGCAGTGGTTCGTGACGCCCGACTTCGAGACCCTGCTCGGGCCCGCCGGAAGCTGAGCGCGGGGGCCCGAGCGGCCCCCGGGGGCTCCCCGATGTGCAGGGCCGAGGCCATCTCGCTGCCACGGATCGGAGAGTCGTCCTCCGGCGCCCGGCCTGTGAAGTGACTCACATCACCCGATTCGGTTATTTGTCTACACACCCCTCATGGCGGTATCGGAGGGCAGAGGAGCGCGCCGGGCGCTGGCCCTGGGCCTGGCGGCCTGGGCGCTCGCCTTCGCGGGCCCGGCCGCCGCCCGGGGGCTGACCCCCGAGAGCCTCGGGCTCGACCCCCGCTGGTCGAAGGCCGCCTCGATCCACATCGACGCCAGCCCGGAGCTGGCCTGGCAGGTGCTGGAGGACGTGGAGCGCTGGCCGGAGTTCCTGCCCGGCATGCGCAGCGCATCGATTCGCCAGGGCAGCGGCGGTCGAGCGCTGCTGCGTCAGGAGTACGAGACGCTGGGCTTCAAGCTGCGCATGACCACCCGGTTGGCGGCCGATCCGGAGTCCGGCACGCTGCGGCTCACGCTGGACCCCGAGCTCGATCAGGACCTGCGCGCGTTGACCACCGTGTGGCGCCTCAGCCCGGAAGCGGGGGGCACGCGCGCGGAGCTCGTCTCCCAGGTGCGGGTCGGCCGCTTCGTGCCGGGCTTCATCGAGCGTCGCGTCGTCGCCGACTCCGTCGGCCGCTCGCTCGCTGCCTTCGCCGCCGAGGTGAAGCGGCGTCTCCGGGGGGCGAGCGGCCTCTGAGCCCACACCGAGCCTCGTGTTACCCTGCGCGCGGCGTGAACGAGACCCGCAAAGACATCCGTACCCTCGCGATCATCGCGCACGTCGACCACGGGAAGACGACGCTGATCGACGGGCTGCTGCGCCAGGCCGGTGCCTTCCGCAGTCATCAGGTCGTGGCCGAGCGCGCCATGGATTCGGGCGATCTGGAGCGCGAGCGGGGCATCACCATCCTGTCGAAGAGCACGTCCATCGACTTCGAAGGCGTACGCCTCCAGATCGTGGACACGCCGGGCCACGCCGACTTCGGCGCCGAGGTGGAGCGCATCCTCGGCATGGTGGACGGCGTGCTGCTGGTGGTCGATTCGGTCGAGGGAGTGATGCCCCAGACCCGCTTCGTGGTGCGCAAGGCGATCGAGCGCGGCTTGCGTCCGATCCTCGTGGTCAACAAGATCGATCGGCCCGAGCAGCGGGCCGAGGCCGTCGTCGACGAGGTCTTCGACCTGCTCGTCGAGCTCGGGGCCGACGACGGCCAGCTCGACTTCCCGGTGGTCTACGCCTCGGCCAAGGAGGGCAGCGCCTCCCTGGCGGTGGAGGCTGCGCGCAGCGACCTGCGGCCGCTCTTCCACGCCATCCTCGAGCACGTCCCGCCGCCCGACGTCTCCGTCGACGGCCCGGTCCGCTTCCAGGCGGTGACCCTGGGCTACGACGAGTTCGTCGGGCGCCTGGTGATCGGGCGCGTGGAGCGCGGGCGCCTCTCGCGCGGAACGCCCCTCATCCGGATCGCCGCGGACGGCCCCGCCGAGACCTTCCGCATCACCAAGCTCTTCGGCTTCCAGGGCCTGGATCGGGTCGAGCTGGAGGCGGCCCAGGCGGGCGACGTGGTGATGATCGCCGGCGTCGACAGCATCGAGATCGGCGACACGGTGGCGGATCCGGCTCACCCGGAGCCGCTGCCCCGCATCGAGGTCGATCCGCCCACCATCCGCGTCTCCTTCGCGGCCAACACCTCGCCCTTCGCGGGCCGCGAGGGCCAGTTCGTCACCGCCCGGCAGCTGGAGGAGCGCCTGCGTCGCGAGGCCCTGAGCAACGTCTCGATCCGCCTCGAGAAGGGCGAGGGCGAGTCCTACGTGGTGGCCGCCCGCGGCGAGCTGCAGCTCGCGGTGCTGATGGAGACGCTGCGGCGCGAGGGCTACGAGTTCGCGGCCTCGCGCCCCGAGATCATCCTGCGCGAGCTGGAGGGCCGCACCTGCGAGCCGGTCGAGGACGTCTCGATCGAGGTACCGGAGGCATCGGCGGGCGCCGTGATGGAAGGACTGGTGACGCGCAAGGCGCGGCTCGAGAGCATGGAGAACCGCGGTGGGCGGGTGCACCTGCGCTTCGTGGCGCCGAGCCGGGGCCTGTTCGGCTATCGCACCGTCTTCCTGACCGACACGCGCGGGGAGGGCGTGCTCCACCGCACCGTGCGGGGCTACGAGCCCTTTGCCGGCGACCTGACGCGTCGCCGGGTGGGCGCGATCGTGGTGAGCGAATCCGGGAGCACCACGGCCTACAGCCTCTTCCACGTCCAGGAGCGCTCCACCCTCTTCCTCGGGGCGGGCGTGCCGGTCTACGAGGGCCAGATCATCGGCGAGAACCGACGCGCCGGGGACATGGTGGTGAACGCCTGCAAGCCCAAGAAGCTCACCAACGTGCGCGCGGCCGGGAAGGACGAGAACACCGTGCTCTCGCCCCCCCGCCAGCTCACGCTAGAGTCCGCCCTGGAGTGGATCGAGATCGACGAGCTCCTGGAGGTGACGCCTCGATCGCTGCGCCTGCGCAAGCGGGAGCTCTCCGCCAGCCGACGCAAGCGGAGCTGAGGCGACCGCTGCGGTCTGCTCGCGCCGGCTGTCGCGCATCCGACACCGCTGCTCCTGGTCGCGACCTCACACTCCGGGCTGGCATGTCTGAACGCTCCGATCGCTGGATGCGGCGGCTGGTCGCGGCGCTGCTGCTGGGGCTCTTCGCGGCCGTTGCAGTGCCGGCCCTGGCAGAGACCTTCGAGGAGATCGTCGCCCGGATCGATGCGGCCCTCGAGGACCCTCCGCCGGGCGTGACCGAGGAGTCGCTCAAGTCGTGCCGCTCGATGCGCAACACGGCGGTGAAGCTATACAGGATGGGCATGGCCGCCCGCGCCGAGCGGCGCCTGCGGATGTGTCTCAAGCTGCTCCGGCTCGAGTGAGGGCTTCCTGCCGGGTGTTGGGTCTTGGCATGCGTTTCGGGATGCGAGGTCGGGCCTGGGTCGGTCTGCTGCTGGCGGGCCTGCTGTGGACACAGCCCGTGGCGGCGCAGGAGTCCGCGTCGGCCCAGGAGCCCGCACCGGCCAGCTCCCTGGCCGAGGCCGAGCTGACCCGCGCCCTGTCGCTCACCCCGGATCTCGAGAACGGCCTGCGCGTCTACCGGGTCTGTGCCCAGTGCCACCAGCCCGAGGGCTGGGGGAAGCCCGACGGCTCGGTGCCTCAGCTCGCCGGGCAGCACCGCAAGGTGCTGATCAAGCAGCTCGCGGACATCCGGGCCGGGGTGCGCTCGAACCCGGAGATGGCCGCCCACGTCTCGCGGGAGCGAATCGGCGGCGCCCAGGCGGTGGCCGACGTGGCGGGCTACATCGATACGCTCGAGATCAGCGTGAGCAACGGCGTGGGCCCCGGCGATGACCTCTTGCGCGGCGCGGAGCTCTACGCCGAGACCTGTGCCAGCTGCCACGGGGAGCGTGGCGAGGGCGACGCCAAGCTGGCGATTCCGCGCATCCACGCCCAGCACTACGCCTACCTGCTGCGCCAGTTCCGCAAGATCAAGGCCGGAGAGCGGGGCAACGCGGATCCCGCCATGGCGGCGGCGATCCAGGCCTTCTCGGAGGCCGACACCCGGGCGGTGCTCGACCTCGTCTCGCGGCTTCGGCCCCTCGACCTGCTGGTCGCGCCGCCCGGCTGGCAGAATCCGGACTTCCTGGACTGAGAGGGCGCTCTAGCCTGCGGCCGCACAGCGCCCGGCGCGCCGCCCGAAGAAGGTCCCGTCGCCGAGCGAGAGGCCGCTGCTGTAGCCGCCCACCGAGAGCCCCGAGGTCGCCCGGCCCGCCGCGAAGAGGCCCGGAATCGGGCGCCCCTCCGGATCCAGCACCCGCCCGTCCGGGTCGGAGGCCAGGCCTCCCAGGGTGAAGGCCGCGTAGATCGAGCCCTCGGTGGTGCAGTCGAAGGCGCCGAAGGGGGGCTGGACCAGGGGCCGGAGGTACTCCTCCGCCTTGTGGAAGAGGGGATCGCGACCCGCCTCGGCGTGGCGGTTGTAGAGGGCCAGCGTGGACTGGAGGCTTCCCTCGGGCAGGCCCAGCTCGGCCTCCAGCTCGGCCGGCGACTCGCCCACCGCGGCCAGCGCGCGCGGATACTCGGGCTTCTCGAATACGGCGTCGTCCACCACCAGCCAGGCCCGTCCCTCGGCCCGGAACAGCGCCCACTCGCCGAGCCGCCCGTAGTAGGCGTCTTCGTTCACGAAGCGCTGCCCGCGGGCGTCGACCAGGATGCCGCGCTTGAGGCCCCAGGGCTGGGTGACCGGCAGGGAGATGGAGACCGCGTCCATGTGGAGCGTGGCCGCGCCGGCGGCCACGCCCAGCCGGATGCCCGAGCCGTCGTCGCCCTCGGCGCCGACCCGGATCTTGCAGCGCCGGGTGAGCGGCGCGTGGGCCTCGATCATGCCGTCGTGGTTGATGAAGCCGCCGGTCGTGCGCACGACGCCGCGCCCGGCGCCCCGCGCCCCCCCCACCCCCCCGGCCGCCGGCCCCCCGCCCCC